>JAEXNS010000288.1 GCA_023439605.1 Bacillota bacterium
TATGCCATTGAAGACTAAAGTCCTGAACAGTTACAATTGAATTAATAGAATTGAAAAATATATTTGATAATAGATTATATACAATTTGTTATTGTTTTTTATAGTAATTTATTTATTTTTAATAAAAATTATATTTTATATTATGTTTTTAACAAAAATGAATTGAAATTTTATTTATTTTATGTTATAGTATATAATATTGATACAGTGAATCGGAATATGAGAATAACAAATTAAGGATAGGAGTTTTTAGGAATGGGGAGATAATTATGCCTTTTGAGAGTATATTAAAAATGGGAGTTGTTCCGTCTAGTATAAAATATGGAATTTGTAAAATAAACAAATATGATTATTCTGATGTTGAAATGGATGATGGATTTAGAGAACTTGTAAATGCAAATGATAAAAACAAAAAAAAACATTTCCTCGATTTTTTTAAAAAAGAAGACGTAAATAAATTAATGATTAAACTTCAGGATATAAATGAAAAAGATGAAGCAATAGAATGTGAATTACGTATTTTAAAAGAAAAAGAAATAAGATGGGTAAATGTTATTTTAAAAATTAAAGAAAACTTTATTTTATGTCTTATTTTTGATATTGATGAAAAAAAGAAAATAGAAATAGAAATGAAAATGTTAAAAGAACGGAATAAAATTTTAGAAGAAAGTGTAGAAGGGATAATATTTGATTATGATGTTATAACAGATACTCTTCTGATTTCAAATGCTCCAAGTGAATATAGTATTAATAATACAGTAATTAATAATTATATCAAACGGAAAAAATACGAAAAACATTTTCATGCAGATGATATAGATTTATTTAATAAAAAATTTGAAAATGGTTTGCTTAGTGAAAATGTTGGATATGGTGAGTACAGAATTAAAATAAATCGTTCTGACTATCATTGGTTTTTACTAAAATACTCAAGTTTGATTGATGCAGATGGAAAAGTTGTTTGTATAATAGGAAGATTAAAAGACATAAATGAGGATAGATTAGAATATTATAAAAAAGAAGATAATGATGTCGAATCTGATCCTATGACTGGAATTTTAAATAAGACAGCTATAAAATATTCTATAGATACATTTTTAAATAATTTTAAAAACAATTCAAAAGAAATAAGTCATGCAATGGTTTCTATAGATATAGATAATTTTCAAAAAATAAATGAAGTATATGGAAAAACATTTTGTGATATGGTTATAGAAAATGTTTCAGCTACAATAAAATCAACAATAAATGATTGTGACTTTGTTGGAAGAATTGGAATAGATAATTTTCTTGTATTTTTAAAAAATGTATCTAGTGAAATAGCGGAAAAAAAGGCAAATGAAATCAAAAATGCAATAAACAAAAATTATTTTGGAGATAATACTAAAATAGAAGTTAGTTGTAGCATAGGTATTTCATACTATAACAAAGATGGGGAAGACTTTGAAACACTTTTTTCATGTGCTGATGCGGCTATGTGCAATGCAAAGTTTATAGGTAAAAATAAACTTTGCTCATACGGTAAAAATATGAAAAAAAGAAATAATTATGAGAATGTAAACATTTTAAATGATATGGATTTCCACTTAAATTTTAATAATTATGACGTAAAATTTATAACGTTTTCATTTAGTCTACTTTCAAATTCAAAGGAATTAAATAGTTCAATTAATCTATTGTTAGAAAGAACAGGAATAAGATATGGAATAAAAATGGTTTCGATATTTGAAAATAGAACATCAAATAGCGTTAATACAAGGATAAATCAATGGGAAAAAAATATAGGAATTACTGATAAGTCAGATGATGCAGCATATTCTCAACAATGGTATAATATTTTTCTTAAGGTTTCAAAAAACGGAATAATATTTATAAATAATTACAACATTGATAAATTAGATGAAAAAGAAAGGAGTTTCCTAAAAGAAAACAATATTACATCTGTTATAGGTTTTATGCTATATGATGATAATGCACTTGAAAGTATATCTATTTTTTGTGATAATAATAAAATAAGGCAGTGGACTACATACGAAAAAAATACTTTTTTTGAATTATCTAAAATACTATCCGTTTTTGTTGCTTTACGGAAAGAGCGAAACAAAGAACGGGATAAATTCAATAAGCTAGTAACCACAGATGGATTAACAGGATTGTATAATATTGAGACTTTTAAAAAAATAGCATCAAGCAGAATTTTAGAAAATAGAAATAAGATAAATGCTATAATAGCACTAGATATAAACAACTTTTCTTATGTAAATGAAAATTTTGGATATAGTGCAGGAGATCGAATGTTATGTAATCTAGCGGTTCAGCTAGATGAAATTCCTGATTCTATAGCATGTAGAGTATATTGTGATTATTTTTTGGTTTTACTTTCAGGAAAGTCAAAGGATTTTATTCTAAAATTAATTAAAAAAAATCAACTTGATTTTATTGAATCTCAAAAACAAATGTATCCTGCTAGTGATCTTAGAATTTCTACAGGAGTTTACTTTATAGAGGATAGAAACTGCGATATTACAATAGCTATAGAAAACGCTAATCTAATTAGGAAAAGCATTAAAAGTAATAATGATATAGTTTGTGGTGTTTATACAGAGGATTTACGTATAAAAAGAAACTATGAACAAAGTTTAGTAGGAGAAATACATAGAGCAATTGAGCTTGGTGAATTAAAACTTTTTCTACAACCGAAATTTTCACTTAAAGATAGGAGTATAGTTGGGGCAGAAGCTTTAGTAAGATGGCGTAATATTGACGGTAGCTATAAGTATCCAGCTGATTTTATTTTTGTATTAGAGCGAGTTGGGTATGTAGTAGAATTAGATTATTATATGTATGAACAAGTTTTGAAAAGTCTGAGAAAATGGATAGATGAAGAAAAAACTTATTTCCCTATATCGGTAAATTTCTCTAGATTGCATACAAATTATGATGATTTTTCAGAAAGAGTATATGATTTAGCACTAAAGTATAATATAAATCCTCAATTAATAGAAATAGAAATAACTGAAGGTACTCTAGCGAGTGATACGGGAAAAATGATTAGACATATGAGTAAGTTACAAAAGCTTGGATTTAAGATGGATATTGATGACTTTGGCACAGGTTATTCATCGCTTAGTCTTCTTTTAACAGCACCTGTGGATATAGTGAAAATAGATAAAAGTTTTTTAAACAGCAGAGGAAATACAGAAAGAGAAATCAAATATGTAAAACAGCTAATTAATCTTGTTTATGCTGCCGAAAAAGAAATTGTTTTTGAGGGTGTTGAAACTGAGGAGCAAGCAAGTTTCATTTATTCGTGTGGAGTAAAAATGGCACAGGGGTTTTTGTTTGATAGAGCAATACCTTTAGATGAATTTGAAAATAAATATATTGATAACAAAAATTAATTACAATATTTAATATGTTTATTAACAAATAAATTATAATGATTAATTATAATTTTGTACAATACCGCTAAAATAAAAAAATACTTTTAAAACTATAAATTGATTATATTCCCTTTTATTTTCTTGTTTTTTGTTAATAGTAACAGAAAAAAATGAATTTTAATAGTGCAAAAAGGAGAAATGTACATTTATGAACGTAATTTTCACGAAACTATCACAATTGTATTTTATAATATAATCAATGGTTAAGTAGTTACAACAAAGGTTGTAATGAATGTAATTTTCATCATTACTGATTTCATTGCTTTAGACTTTGTTCAGCAATGAAACAGACTAAAAATAAGGTAACTTTATATATATTTAACATTGCTGTCATATTATTTTAATATTTAACCCCTACAAAATATGTTCGACAATCTTTTGATTGTCGAACATATTTTGCGTATACGAAAAAATATCCATTGCAATAACGCAATGGATATTTATAAATATTATTTTTTTGGACCTAAAGGAACAATGTCACCAAGTAAAAATTGCTTTATTTGTGCAACGTCCGCAACATCAACTGCTCCATCGGCTGTTACATCTGCTAGAGGTTTTTGCTCAGATGTAAGATCGGCATCTTTCACTAAGTATTGACAAAGTAGAACTAAATCGGAGTTGTTTACACCATTATCTTTATTTATGTCACCATATTTGATATTACTTTCTACTTTTGTAGTAGTTGTGTCAACAGGAGTAACTTTTGTTGTAGAAGCACTAGTAGTTAGTGTTGGATTTTCGGTAGTAGTAACTGTAGTTGTAGCAGTAGTAGTAGTTGTTGTAATGGGTTTTGTAGTTGTTACAGTAGGCTCAGTAGAAGCAGCTGTACCATCTGGTTCTACACCAAAGATTAATTTGCCATTTTCGTATACAGTTATTTTATCTGTTACCATAGAACCTTCAATATTTAAAAGATCTTTATTTGAATAGTCGTTTGATGCATTCCAACCAGAACCGTAATTTGGGAATACTAAGGATAATAAAGTTTCACATTGATATCTGCCAGCAGAAATAGGCATTGCTGCTCTGCCATCTGGATATGCTATTTCTACGTAATACGTATTTGTGTTTTTATATTGAATTAATTCTGAAATTACAGCTGGTTTAACGTCAGAATACATTTTACTTTGGTCACGGTCTACTCTTATTACCACATCTGATGCTTTATGTCCTGCTGCTAAAACTTCAGATAAATCTACATAATAACGTAAAGATACATTATCAACAATTCTTGCAGGCCATGCGGTGTTATTTGTGAATTTTAAACTTGCAGTTGAACTAGATGTTGTATTTTGTTTTAGTTCAGCTTCTACAAAAAACTCTGGAGTTCTAGTTTCAGGTTGAGGGAAAGATGTGTCTGGTGCTCCGCCATATTCGGATATCATTTTGCATAAAAGTGCTGTATAACCCGCATTGTAGTC
>JAEXNS010000316.1 GCA_023439605.1 Bacillota bacterium
TGCTTTATTGTTATTTTCAGGTATTAAAACTGTTCCGTCTTTATGTTTATCAGCTGTACCAATTGACAATGCTCTTTCATAAATATTTTGTAAAGTCCAGGCACTTATTCCACCATTAACAACATACTTCCCGTAGTCACCAGCATCATACCAACCGCCTGTTACATCTTGGGATAATGTTTTTTCAACATCAGATCCATCTACAGAGTATCTATCAAGCCATTGAGATTGTACATAAGCAATATCTGACTCATGTCCTGCTTCTCTAGTCAATTTTGAACGTTCCTGTGTATATCTTGTCGCAACTACATATTCTGATACAATTTCTTGACCACTTCTATTTAAGTAAAAATAATTTAATGCATCATCATACAATCCTTTGTATATATCATAACCAATATCAAATTTAACACTAGTCTTATCACCACATTTTATAATGTAATCTTTTCCTTCAGTTTTAAAATCGGAGAAGTCAAGAACTTGAATGTAATTACCAGAATCTGCATCAAATCCTTTGTATTGTGTTTTCCCAGTATAAACTACCTCTCCATCTTTTTCAATTGTAAATGCTTTTTCTTCTTTGTCATCTAAAGGGATTCTTTCTTCACCTTCAAACATAGCATATGTAGCTTTTTTTTGTAATTCAGGAAAATATCCAAGTTGATTTAAGCTTATATCATTATTTACAAATACGTCACCGTCTTCATAATCACCATCTTTAGCATCTAAATCTATTAAAGACATATTGTCAAAGTATATAACTGTACCAGCTGGAAAACACCCACCCAAAGTATATTGTCCATCTCCACCTAAATGGAAAGCCCATTCTGCTACATCTAAACTTTCAAGAGGCTTAAATCTCATTTTAACTTTTTTTGTTTCACCAGCTCCTATTTTTATAAGATCCCATCCGTTACTGTAAGACTGTTCCCTGTTTGTATATAAATCCAAACCATTGCTATGCCAAATTTCTCCTGCATTTGCAGAACCAACAGTTGTAGAATCGTAGTTCCCAATTTTAGTGAAATATTGTCCTGCACGTGATGCAGAAATTTCATAAGAAACTTCATAAGTATGTTCTTTAATCAACTTCAGTCCCTTATGTCTAAATTGGCAATCCCACCTATCTTCTCCTCCATTTGAAATCCCACCTGGATTATTTATTAGTATTTTAAACCTTCCATCTACCATTTCAAAATCCATACTAGCCGTCCCTGACTCCACTATATGCCAAGGCAAGCCAATACCTTTATCAAAATCAGTTTGCCCCAAAATTTGTCTTGCAAGAGCAGAAAATGGATTCATCATAACATTTCCTAAAACGACTATCGAGCCAATTAACGCCAATAATTTTTTAAACTTTTTTTTCAAATTCAAAACCTCCAAATTGTATAATTATATTTTTTCTTAAAAATTTCAAATAAAAAAATGTAAAAAAATAAATAATATTATAATAAAATAGTTTGTTAAAATGACTAAAATATACACATTTATTTTGATTTTCATTAATGATTATATCATGTTATTTGATAATTGTAAAGTATTTTAGTTATTTTCATTTTATTTTTTTTATTGTAAAAATCAATTTTTTTGTACAATACTATTTACAAATTAGTAACAAAAAAATTCAAAAGTCAAGAATTGTTCATATTTTAGAAACATTTATATGATATAATACAACTATGAAACAAATTTTCATTTGTATTTTGTTTATTTTTAATAATTTTTTATTTATTTTATTACGAAAGGATGATATGAATGTTACAAAAGCTATTTTCTCAAAAAACAATGTCTTTATTTTTAGTTTTTTTATTACTTTTTAATTATACTGACACTTTCAAAAAATTACAGTTCGTAAGTGCAACAACAGTTACCGGAGAATATATAACTTGGAAACAAAGTGATCCAAGATGGGCTAATATTTATTTAAGTGAAAGTAGAGAAAACATGGCTCAAATAGGTTGTGCCGTAACATCCGTAGCAATCCTTGTAGTCCATTCCGGATGTAGAACGGAAGCAAATTTTAATCCTGGCATACTATGCAATTTTTTAAACTCTAACAAAGGTTTTGATTCATATGGAAATCTATTTTGGGCAAAGGCAAATGAAATGGTACCAGATTTTAAATTTGTAAAATCTGCAATGTTAAGCGGAACCACACAAGCAGAAAAAACAGATGAAATAAAAAGTTATCTTGACAATGGATATCATTTGATTTTAGGTGTAAATGACGGAACACATTGGGTGGCAGTTGATAAAGTTAAGGATAATACAGCTTATATGTTCGATCCAGCAAGAACAAATACAAATGTTTTATTTCAAAAATACAATGTATCAGGAGTTAGCAGAATAAGAATTTACAAGGGTTTAAAAAATGCACCAAATCATACAAATACAGTAATTACACAACCGCCAATTACTACCAGTAAATTAACAACAACTATAACTACTTCAAATACTAATTATATAACCACTACAATCCCAGAAACATCAAAAACATCTACCATAACTACAATTCCTACTTCATATACAAATAACACAACCACTACAACTTTAGCAACATCAAATACAATCAGTTCAACTATATCTTCCTCAACATCAGTAACCACTACCTCTGTTAAATCAAAATATACAGGAAAATATGTAACTACCAGTCCTTTAAATTTCAGAAGCGGTGCAGGTACAACTTTTCCCATCCTCTCATCTATTCCCATTTACAGTTTAGTTACCATAGATGAAACAAATGGAAATTGGGGTAAATTAACTTACAAAAATATTACTGGATGGATTTGCTTAGACTATGCAATTCAATCTATTTCAGAAAAAGATATTATCAACTTGTATAATATCACCAGCGATCTAAACTATCGTTCTGGCCCTAATACAACATACCCTTCTTATGGAATTATTCCCCCAAATACAATTGTGGATATTTACGAAATTAATGGTAACTGGGGTAAAACAATATATAATGATAAAACATGCTGGATTTGCATTGATTACGCAAAAAAAATAGAAATCACAAGTCCTAACATAATTAACAATCAAGAAAGTACTATTATAGAAACAGCTACAAAACCTATTACAACTTTAGCAACCGAAAAAACAACTTCACCTGCTCAAATAAGCACAACAACTGTAACAACTACAGTTCCTCCTCAAACAACCACTATTCCTACTTCTGAAGCAACTACTAAAAATGAAATTTATGCCACACCAATTACTTTTATTACAACCGAAATAACATCAACAACTTATCAAACTAGTATTTCAGAAACAACCACATCAGAAGAAATATACACTATTGGAGATATAAATAATGATGGAATTATAAATATTTTAGATCTCAAAAAACTACGCTCTCATTTAAATGGAACAAAGTTAATGAATAACATTTTTCTAAAAGCTGCTGATATAAATGCCGATGATAAAATAACTTCTTTAGATTTTTTATGTTTAAAAATTCTTATAATGAATAAATAAAAAAACGCCCTTAAGGGCGTTTTTTTATTTAAGGGGTATTTCAACTTCATTTATTATTAAGGAATAGACATTTTCTAAATTTACAGGTCTTTTAAGATTTAATTTATGAAAATAGAAGTCATTCATATAATAACTATTTTCATAAGTAATACCATTAAAAACATCACCATTTTTCATTTTTATTGTTATGAACCCATTTTTATAAAAATTATTAACTAAAAAACTATTATTTTTGCTTATACATAAACCTAAATTAAATGGTGATAACATTATCTTAGATATTGTAGCCTCTTTATTTTCTATATTTACTGTATTTTCATTTAAATTAAACAAACACTCATTATTTTGAACTATAGGAATATCATAACTCCATGTATCTTCAATAATTTTGTTAAAATCACCATTTGAGTTGTAATACCCAAAATTAGTTATCTCGAATTCTAAATTTTCAAATTCATCATAAATCATATAATCCGTTTTAAAAATTTCAATTTGAAGCGAAACAACTTTACTTTCTTTATCCTGTTTTATATTAATAACTTTATGTCCATCAAAAACAATATTTTGAGTTGATAAACTTCCAAACATGTATTTGTTTGTACTAGTATCTATCAGTTCTTCTAATTGTAAAGTAAAGTACACATATACAGAATTTATATCAATAAGTACAGCTTGAACTTTAAGGTTATCCTTATTGTTTAAACTTTTACCATCATAAAGTATGCTGTTGTTGTTTAAAACCCCTAATTCGTCATTATTTAACTGTATCCCATCTTTTTCATACATATCAGAAAATAGAGATGCTGCACCTTTTGTATATTTATATTTTTCTTCTGTTAGAACATCATCAACCCTTTTCGTCGTTTCGAAAGGTATTGTAGTAATTAATGGCTCAGTAATTTTATTATTTGTACTTGTGTTAGTTGTTTTCTGTACATTTTCCATTTCTTTTTTTATTGTACTTTGAACATATTCTACATTTTTTAAATTGTTTTTATCTTTAATATTTTTTTCAGTATCCGCAACCAAAGTATTTTGAGTTACAATTTCTGTAATTTTCGAAACTTCAGTTCTTTTTGTAGAGTCATTTTTCTCATTTTTATACGATGTAGTTATATTTTTTTCAACTATTTCATTTAAAATAACTGATGTAGTTGTGTTTTCAGTTGTTGTTATCATTGTTTCATTATTTACCTGCTGATCATCTTTCAACAAATATCTAAATCCCGTTTTAGGATCAGAAAAAACAACACCTATAAATAAAGTAACAACCATAGACATCGCCAATATAGATGGCATAAAATTATATTCTTTTTTCTCTTTTTTTTCTTTAACATAGCTTAAAGAAAGTTTTTTAACTATTTCATCTATTTTTTCCTCTTTAATATCCACTTTTGAAAATGCTTTTTTGTACAAATGCTTGTTCACGTTCACCACCACCTTCAACTAACTTTTTTTTAATCATTTCTCTTGCTCTTTGCAATTGAGTTTGTATAGTTGTTTCTTTTATATCTAAAATTTTAGATATTTCCTTGATTGAATAATCTTCATAATAATAAAGATGTATAACTATCCTATACTTTTTAGGTAAATCCAATACTGTGTAAAACAAATCACCTTCTTCTTTATTTTCAAAGGAAATTTGGTCATCCAACTCTACCACTTTAGTTCTCCAAAATGAAGCTAAAAATGTTTTACAGCAATTTATTGTAACACGAATAAACCATGCCTTCTCATGTTCTTCATCATTAAAATTAGGTTTGTTTTTTAAAAATCTTAAAAAAACTTCTTGAAATATATCATCTGAATCTGAAGAATTTTTACAATATGAATATGCAACTTTATACACTGTATCTCTATGTTTTTCTATAACATATCGTAATTTTCTTTCATTTTCAGTCATTATTGTTTCCATATAAAATAACCCCCTTTATAATAAAACAAATTAAATACAAAAAAAATCACACTTTAAAAAAATTTTTTAATAATATACATTATAACATAATTATACTTTATATGAAATATAATTTTTTTATTATATTTTATACAAATAAAATATATACTTAAATTATTGCTTATGCCAATAATAATAGTATTTTTCAAGTCTTTTTTATTATTTAATATAATTGACAAGCAATCAATTATAATGATATACTTAAATAGTACGTTTTTTAAAAATCTTTAAAAAAGGATGATTTTATTGAATATTTGGCACGATATTAATCCAAAATTAATTACTTCAAAACGTTTTTTTGCAGTTATCGAAATTTCTAAAGGTAGTAAAATAAAATATGAATTAGACAAAAAAACAGGAATGTTGAAATTAGATAGAATTTTATACACTTCAACACATTATCCAGCTAATTATGGTTTTATTCCTCGAACTTACGCTGACGATAGCGATCCATTGGATGTTTTACTTCTTTGTTCTGAAATAATAAATCCAATGACTCTAGTTGAATGTTATCCAATAGGTGTAATAAGAATGATGGATAACGGTCATAAAGATGATAAAATAATAGCCATACCTTTTGAAGATCCTACTTATAATTCTTATAAGGATATAAGTGAATTGCCAAAACACATATTTAATGAAATGATGCATTTTTTTACTGTATACAAGGAATTAGAGAATAAAACAACTGCAGTTAATGAAATGGAAAATGTCGATAGTGCCATCCAGATTATTGATAATGATATAAATCATTATATCGAGAATTTTTGTAAATAATTTATAAATTAATATTTTTGAAAGGATTTGATCGAATGATAGGAAGTGCAGCAAACGAGGTTTTAATTAACCCACAAACTAGAGTTGCACCTTTAGGAATTATTGCTTTGGAGGGGGCTTACGAACTTGGTGAAAAAATTAATCACTATTTGGTTGAATGGTCACAAAAAGGCGGATATAATATTGATTCTTTTCTAATTGAAAATCAATGTCCTAGATTTTCTTCTGGAGATGGCAAGGGATTTATAAAATCCACAATAAGAGGAAATGACTTATTCATTATAGTTGATGTTGGAAATTACAACTGCAAATATATGATGTTTGATAAAGAAAATTCTATGTCTCCTGATGATCATTTTCAAGATTTAAAAAGGATTATCCAAGCTGCATCTGGAAAAGCTCATAGAATAAATGTAATTATGCCTATACTTTATGGTGGTCGTCAACACAGAAGAAACTACAGAGAATCTCTTGACTGTGCTTGTGCTTTACAAGAATTACAAAATATGGGTGTATCTAATATCGTTACTTTTGACGCTCACGATCCAAGGGTTCACAATGCAATTCCTTTAATGGGATTTGACAACGTAATGCCTTCTTATCAAGTTTTAAAAACATTATTTAAAGACGTTAAAGATTTCAAAATAAATAAAGATTCGTTTATGATAGTATGTCCTGACGAAGGAGCTTTAAA
>JAEXNS010000337.1 GCA_023439605.1 Bacillota bacterium
CCGATCGCCTTGGACCTTCGGTAAAACATCTCTTACCTATACATATGGCCGAATATTAAAATATTATTTAAATCAAATTTTTTACATCGTTTAAGACATTTAACTTAAACGATGTTTTTATTTAACGAGATAACTTAATAAATAAAACATTTGGTTACTATTCAGCAAAAGTTTACTATTTTACAGGAGTTTCGACTCTGCAGAGTCGACTAGGCTTTCCGATTGCCCTGAACCTTCTGTAAAACATCTCTCCTCTATACATATGAGTGAATAGTAACAACATTTGAGAAGGGTTTTAAATGGAAAGAATAAATAAAATTAAAAATTTAGATTATGTTTCTATAAAAAAGTCACAGTTAAAATGGAATAACGTTGCAAAGCCACTTCATAGTTTAGGTATGCTTGAAGAAGCGATTATAAAAATAGCTGGTATAGTGGGTAGCGAAAATGTTATTTTAGATAAAAGGTGTATTATAGATGTTTGTTCAGATAATGGAGTTGTTGAAGAAGGTGTAACACAAACAGATAGCATAGTTACATCAATTGTTGCTGAGTCAATGGCAAATGGTAATTCAAATATAAATAATATGGCTAAAATTTTTAATACAGAAGTTATTACGGTAGATGTTGGTATCAAATATGATATAGACAAAAAATTAAACATTTTAAATAAAAAAATTTCATATGGTACGAAAAATATAACTAAAGGACCTGCAATGACAATGAGTCAAGCTGAAAAAGCTGTTTTAGTAGGAATTGATTTGGTTAAAAAGTGTAAGGAAGATAATTATAAAATAATTGTTACTGGAGAGATGGGAATAGGCAATACAACCACATCATCAGCTATTGCTTCTGTATTGCTTGATTTACCAGTTGAATCAGTAACAGGTAAAGGTGCAGGGTTAAACAGTGATGGATTAGAAAAGAAAATAAATGCTATAAAAAAAGCTATAAAAATCAATGTTCCAAATAAAGAAAACCCTATTGAATTAATATCAAAATTAGGAGGCTATGATATAGCTGCAATGGTTGGAATATACTTGGGTGGTGCAATATATAACATTCCTATTGTCATAGACGGATTTATTTCTGCAGTTTCTGCAGCACTTGCAATATCAATAAACCCATTATCAAAAAATTATATGTTTGCTTCACATGTGTCAAAAGAACCTGCTGGTTTAATGATGTTGAATTTTATCGGATTAAAACCATTTATAACAGCAGAAATGCGTCTTGGTGAGGGAACAGGTGGAGTTCTTTTATTACCAATTTTAGATGCTGCATTATCAGTAT
The DNA here is from genome assembly GCA_023439605.1 of Bacillota bacterium. Classification (GTDB taxonomy): domain Bacteria; phylum Bacillota; class Clostridia; order Oscillospirales; family Ruminococcaceae; genus JAEXNS01. The sequence goes on from JAEXNS010000337.1 coordinate 1,294, forward strand.
ATAATAGTTCACATATTTTTGATGCACTTCCAATGGAAAAGTATGAGGAGTTTGTATGATTATTTTATTAACTGGTGGAAGTAAAAATGGAAAATCATATATTGCTGAAAAAATAGTGGAAAGCACCGATTATAATTATAGGTATTATATTGCAACTATGGAACCATATTGTGAAGAAGCTCTTGTAGCTATAAATAGACATAAGAAAATGAGAGAACAAAAAGGTTTTGTTACAATAGAAAAATATACAAATATTCATGAAATAGAATTAGAAAAAAACAGTATTGTATTATTGGAATGCATATGTAATTTGTGTGCAAATGAAATGTTTTCTGATACTATTAATCCAATTGATAAAATATTAAATGGTATAAATCTCTTAACAGAAAAAGCCAACACTCTTATTATTGTAACAAATCAAGTTGGTGATGATGGTTTAAATTATGAATTTTTAACATCGGAATACATTAAAAATATGGGGATTATAAATAATTTTATTACCGAAAAATCAGATTGCGTTATAGAAGTTGTTTACGGAATTCCTTTTATACTGAAAGGGGAAATGCCAAAATGTATATCATTAAATCAATGATCTCTGCTTTTTCTATGTATTCAAAAATTCCAATGCCACAAATAGAATGGACAGAAAAAAACAGAAAATATTCGTTATGCTTCTTTCCTTTAATAGGTGTTGTTTTAGCTTTTTTTATGCTTCTGTGGTATAAATTACGCTTTATTTTTGATGTAAATGATTTTTTTTATGGAGTTGGTTGTACTGCAATTTCTTTTTTTATAACAGGTGGAATACATTTGGATGGTTTTGCAGATGTTATGGATGCAAAGTCATCTTGTAGTACAAAGGATAAAATGTTTAAAATAATGTCTGACCCCCATATAGGTGCATTTGCGTCTATAAATGTTACAATATATTTATTATTGCAAACAGCATTTTTTTCTGAAATCAAAAACATGGATATGCTTATAATTATTTCTTTAGGATTTATTCAATCACGGGCTTTAAGTGCATTTGCAGCAGTGACATTTAAAAATGCAAAAAAGCAAGGTGCTCTTTGTAATTTTACAAAACCAGCAGACAAAAAAATAACTATAATAGTTCAGTCCATTTTTTTATTTTTAACTTTTATTTTTATGTTAAAAGTAAATTTAATTTGTACAATTCTAATTATTTTAAGTGGTTCAATTGTTTTTATTAATTACAAAATTTTTTCTTATAAAAAATTTGGAGGAATTACAGGAGATTTGGCAGGATATTTTCTTCAAAAGTATGAAATTGTAATTTTGGCAACTACTATATTATTTTATAAAACAATGGAGAGATTAACATGAAAATGATAATTGGTGGAGCATATCAAGGTAAAAAAAAATATGTTATTGAAAAATATAATTTATGTGAAAATGAACTTTTAAATGGAGAATTTATATCCATAGAAAATAATGAAAATATATCTTGTATATATAATTTTCATAAATTAATTAAAAGAATTATGAATAAGCAAGATATTATGGAATATATAAATTTAATTATAGAAAAAAATCCAAACATAATCATTATCACAGACGAAATAGGAAATGGAATTGTTCCCATAGATAAAGAAGATAGAATATGGCGTGAAACTGTGGGAAATGTTTGTTGTTATATAGCAAAAAAATCCGATATAGTTACGAGAATAATTTGTGGAATCCCCATTAACATAAAAGGTAATTAAATAAATGAAAATTATTTTTATACGCCATGGAAAAACAAATGGAAATTTAGAAAAAAGATATATAGGAAAAACAGATGAATCCCTTTGTGAAATTGGAATAAAAGAGTTAGAAAAAAATATATATCCAAAATGTGATTTAGTTTTTTCTAGCTCAAAAAATAGATGCATACAAACTGCAAATCTTATATATAAAGACATTTCTTTGAATATATGCGATGATTTATGTGAATGTGACTTTGGTGATTTTGAAGGTAAAAACTATTCGGAACTTATTAATAATAAAGATTATATAAATTGGTTAAACAGTAACTGCACCTCAAATATACCAAATGGAGAAGATTTTTTAAAAATTAAAACTCGTTCTTGCAAAGCTTTCAAAAATATAATGAACAGATACCATGGCAATATAACAATCTCCTTTGTAGTTCATGGTGGAACAATAATGTCTATATTTGAAAAATTTGCAGTTCCTAAAAAAAACTTTTATGATTTTCATGTTGAAAATGGAAATGGATATATAACTGAATATTATAATGGCGAAATTCACATATTACAGGAGCTAAAATGAAGAATTTAATTTTTATTTTACCATTGCTTATAGGTTTTACACTGGATTTTATTTTTGGTGACCCATACTCTTTGCCTCATCCAATTAGATGGATTGGAACTCTAATTTCTAAAATCGAAAAAATAACTCGAAAACTTTTTAACAAAAATGAAATTTTTTCTGGATTTATTTTATGCATACTTGTTATATTAATTGTTTTCTCTATTTCAAATATAATCTTATTTTTATCATATAGACTAAATGTTCTATTTGGAATACTTATAGAAAGTATAATGGTTTACTATATTTTAGCAGCCAAGTCATTAAAAAAAGAAAGCATGAAGGTGTATAACTCTATACAAAACGAAAATATAGAGGAAGCTAGAAAAAACGTTTCTATGATAGTTGGACGTGATACAAAAAAATTAAATAAAGAAGAAATAATAAAGGCTACAGTTGAAACAGTGGCAGAAAATACTTCAGATGGGGTTATTGCACCTATTTTTTGGACAATACTAATGGGAACTTCTTTTGGTTTTATTTATAAGGCTATTAATACTTTAGACTCTATGGTGGGTTATAAAAATGAAAAATATATTAATTATGGTAAAGTTTCTGCTCGATTAGATGATATAGTTAATTTTATTCCATCAAGAATTAGTGCCATATTTATGATTATTTCAGCATTTATATTAAAAATGGATTGGAAAAAATCATTTTTAATATGGAAGAGAGATAGATTTAATCACGCAAGTCCAAATTCAGCACAAACAGAGTCCGTATGTGCTGGTGCTTTAAACATTATGCTTGCAGGAGATGCATATTATTTCGGAAAATTACACAAAAAGAAAACCATAGGGGATAATATTAAACAGATTGAAAATGAAGACATAAAAAAAGTTAATAGATTAATGTATTGTTCAG
>JAEXNS010000061.1 GCA_023439605.1 Bacillota bacterium
ATTTTCATAAAATTCTTCAATATCATTATTATATGATTTACCAAAAATATAAATTTCATCATCCATACTATCCATATACGAAATATAATCCAAATTAATTTCATTTCGTGAATCTTCTATGAAACAATTGTCTAATTCCAAATTATTGTAGTCTACACTATTAACTATAATATTTTTACCTTTTTCAAAATATCTATTCGTTTCTATTTCTTTACAAGAGGTAGTCATGCACATAGTTATAACCACCATTGCACAGATTATTTTTTTTATAAATTTCACTTTTATCCTCCTCTTGTCAATCCTAATCAGATTTTAGATAGGTATTTGACTTTAATTGTTACTATTCAGCCATATTTATAGGACAGAGATGTTTTACCGAAGGTCTAGGGCAACCGGAAAGCCCGGTCGACTCCGCAGAGTCGAAACCCTTGCAAAACCGTAAACTTTACCTTTAATGGCTAAATAGTAACCTTTGTTTTTTTATTTTATTTCGTTTATATATGTATTTACTCTGTTTTGAATTAGATCTGCTACTTCCTCTGCTGTTTTATCGCCTGAAAAAAAACTGTTCACTTCTTCATTTATAATTCTACTTATATTTAAATCAACTAAAACCGACTTATTTACAGAATGCAAGAGCTTATCTACTTTTTCAATGCTTTCATCACTTGGTATTCCTAAATTAATTTCTTTTCCATTTTTATATACTTTATTTATATTCTTTCTATTTTCATCTAATTCACCTTTTTTTTCTAATTGTTTTATTTTTTCAAGAGACGATTTTTTTATAGGAAACTCTTCTCTATACACATCTTGATATTCGTCAGTTAAAAAGGTCTTTATAAACTCCCATGCACCCTCTTTATTCTTTGACTTTTCAAAAATAGAAAATGAATAGTTATAGTTTATTGCACAACCGCCTTTATCCAATGAAGGAACCCCTTTACAGGTTATTGGTTCTCCTACATTTCCATTTTCGTTGATATGAAAATAATTATATGTGCTTATTATATCAAAGAACATCGGTTCTTCATAATAATTTTCTTTTACATAATAATACTTTTCTTGTTCAGATGGCTCCTCTACACTTTTTACATATTGGTTTATAAACTTTAATAAATTTATAAATTCAGGACTATTAAAACTGCATTTACCAGTTTTATAATCTATATAATTTAACAAGGATAAATTTAAAAACTTTTCAAAAATCACATCTTTACTTGTATTTCCAAAAAAAATCTTTTCTTTATTTTCTTCAACAAACTTCATAAATTCATCTGTATTCCAGCCCTCTTCTATTCCTGCAAGTGACGTTTTTGAAATCAAACTTTCTAAATAGAAGAAAGGAGCCAACTCGTATAATTTTCCATCTTGTTCTAAAATTTTTAAAATATTTTCTAAATAATCTTCTCTTTTTATATCTTTATCATTTTTTATAAATTCATTTAAATCCGCAATTAAATTTTTATTTTTAAAAATTTCTAAATTAAAAAGATTTTTTTCGCCTATTATAATATCAGGAACATTTCCCATTAGTATTTCATTATTTATTTTAGAAGATATACTCACCATATCTTCCTTAATATTTCCTGTTAAAACTTGTCCATCTCTGTAATCCACAAGTTTAACTTTATAATCTTTATTATTTTTATTAAAATCAGCTATTTGTTCACTAAAAAAATAACTGCTATCAACAAAAGCAACTTTTATTATCTTTTTGTTCTTTATTTTATTTAACTCCTCCTCACTTGCTCTTTTTAAAATACAAAAAAATGGTTCCTTATTATTCTCCTCTATATATGCTAATAAACTATCATTATCTATTAAACTTAAAAAATTTATATTTCCTTCTAAATCTGAATCAAAATAATCTATTATTTCGTGTATATTTTCACCATCATAACCATATAATACACCTGAACTCAAAAAGAAAAACCAAAAATCTTGATTGCCTTCATATAATATAGTTCCATATGTATATTTAAAATTTGAAAGCTTAAAATCTTCAATTATAGTTTTATTTGCATAATCAAATCTTGACATCTTCCCATCTTCATGTGTCAAAATCATGTTACCTTCTTTTTCTTTTATAACATCACAAACTCCAGTAACCTTGTATTGAAACGAAACTGTACCTTCTTTATCTAAAACAGCAATATATGATTCATCTATATCACTTTCATAATTAGTATAACACAGAAATATATTTCCATCATTATATCTGTATATGCTTTTAAAGTAAGAATAATTTATGCTATCACTTATCGGAACAGATGATATTTTTTCTCCGTTTTCATCATATGTATTTATAAAATCATTAGTTTTTCCAAAATCACCTTTATCATATTCATGACACGTAATGGTTTTATCTTCGTTTATAGTAAAGTTTTCAGTTCCACCATTACTCGTTGAATTAAGTTGATATTCTGTAATTACTTCACCTACTTCATTTAATATTTTGCAATAATAACCAGAAAAATCTTCAGATCTAGCATATAATATATTATCACCTAATATTGAAAACTCATTTATTTCTTGTACTGTAACTCCAGCATTGATTAGTTCTTCCACTTCACTATCAAAATTATATCCATAAAGAATATTTTGCTTTGTATAGTATACTTGAAACTTTTCATCCCCTTTAAGAATTTTATCTACATCTATTAATTCATATCTATTTATTATCTCTTTTTTACTTGTATCTATAACGTCTACAAGTATTGGTGAACCTGTATCGTTTGATTTATATGATGTATATATTTTGTTTCCTAATGTAAAAATTTTATTACATTTTTCTAATGTTGTATTTTTTACATAATTAATATATCCTAAATCAGTGTCAAAAAAATAAATTTTTGTATCCTTTATGGATTTATTATTTAATTCATAAGAATATCCTGTTATATAAACTTCTCCCTCTTCATCTACAGTAATGCATCCATAATATTCTGATTTTATATCTTCACTTAATTTTTCATCAACAATTACTGACCTTTCTGTTTCCCCTGTTGAATTTATTTTTAAAATAGCCATTTTATTTACAGAAACAATTGAATATAAGATATACACATTACTGTTTTTATCTATACAATAGTCAAATATATTATTATTTATATTTATTGTTTTTATAGATTTAACTTTTTCTCCATTTGTATCAAAAACATTTATATAGTAATAGTTTTGACCATCTGTTTCTTTTTCACTTGATATAGTATATATTTTATCGTCAATAATCTTTGAATTCCGATCATCAATTTCCTTTTCTATGTTTATAGTGTTTTTTTCATTTGTTGCTAAATTAAATTTAAAATAATTTGGTTTATTTTCACATTCAATACGTCCTACATTCCATATTTGTTCATCTAATTTTTTAGATACATCAACCGAAAATAAATATTCATTTGAATTTAGCATATTTATTTTTTGAGGAATAAAATAATTCTCTATTTTATTATTGCCTTCATTACTTATCTTTGAAACCCCGCCATTTGGTATTTCTATATCGTTTATTTTTTTATTTTTACATGATGATATTGTTGTTAAAGTGAACATAATAACTAGTATAATCGTGATTATTTTTTTCATAATTTACTCCTTTATTTCGTTTAGATATTGAGTTACTTTTTTCTGTGTTGATTTTGCTACTTGAGTGGCTGTTTTTTTACCACTTTCAAAATTATTGTATTCTTTTTCTATAATGTCTATTATGTTTGTATCAACTATATTTACTTTTGAAATTTGTTTTATATACTCATAAATTGAATTATCAAATTTAAAAATTCTATCTTGTTCATAGTATGATTTTATTATTGGAAATGTCGTAATTGTTTGAAATTCCATATCATTATTTTGAAAATCATCCTGTAAAAAAGTTCTTATAAATTCCCATGCAAGTTCTTTGTTTTCTGATTGTTCAGAAATAGCTATAGTAAAATCAGGTAATAAAGCAGCTCCATTTCCTTCTTTTGATGGCATTCCTTTTAAAACTGGTTTGTTTTTATTATATTGAGTAAATAAATTTCTTATAAACTCAAAATTATAAAAATTAAATTTATTTAAGTACACATCCTCTTTCAATTCAGAAATGTATGACATATCTTGATAATTATCATCCTTTAAAATACCATCTTGAAATAATATATTTTTATTATTTTCTTTTATCAACTCTAAAATTTTAACAAAGCTTTCCTTTTTAAAGTTACATGTTTTTTTGTCATAGTCAATGTATTCACCCATATATAAACTCAAAAAAGATTCTATCAGCTCTCTTTTATCCCTTGATAATATTAGTTTTTTATCTCCGTTTTCTTTTGAAAAACTTGTTAATTCGTCTATATCCCATCCCTGTTTTTCTCCTAAATCCGATTCAAATCCAATCATAGTATCTACACTAAAACTAGGGAAAAAAGCATATAACTTATCATCTTTTTCAAACGGTTCAAAGGCTTTTTCTAAATAATCCTCTTTTTTTATCGTTTCATCTTTTTCTATAAATTTGTTTAAATCAGTTAAAATACCTCTATTTATTAAACTGTCAACTTCGTTGTAGTTCCCAAATAAAATTATATCTGGTATATTACCATTTGTCAAATCATCATTTAAAAGCTTTGAAGTTTCTCTATCATCGTTATTTACATAATCCGAATAGTTTTTAACATAAATTTTATAATCATTATTGTTACAATTAAATTTTTGAATAGCATACTGAGTTTCAATAGAAAGTTGACATGTTCCAATAGTTATTATATTTTTATTGTTAGTCTTTTCTTCACTTATAGGTAAATATTTAGTCAAATAACCAGAATCCATAAGATATGAATATGAAATATAAACGCCGTCTTTATCCACAGAACATTTCCAATCATAATTTGAACCTATATATATATTAGAATTAATAAAATTAACGACTTCAACTATACTAGACTTTTCTTTTTCATAACCCCATATACCAGTATTATTCGCATTAAAAAAAGTAAAAAGATATTTCCCATCTGATTTTTCAACAAACTCTCCGTTATAATTTCCCAAAACATCTACTTCATCTATTTTTTGGTTTTCTATATCTAGTATTCCTAGTTTATATATATTATCTTCTTTATATATAACATAGCACTTGTCATCATTATAAAATATACTCACCATACATTTGTCATCTATTTTTTCTATATTTTTTTTAATATTCCCCTGTTCATCCACAACTAAAATGCCCTTATCTATATCATTTTTACTATAGAACAATAAAAAATCATTATTTTCTGTTAGTAAAAAATCACCAACAGAAAAATCTTTTTCTTCGTTAATTTTTTCTATATCTATATTTAATGTTCTATTAATCTCCCCATTTTTATTCAAAAAAATAAGCTTCAAAGTGCTTCCATATATGTAACTATTTTCAATAAAACTTATCGTTTCATCATAGTTAACTCTATATAATGTATTAACACTATCATTTCTAAATGCTAGAGGAATATTAAATTTTCTTTTTTCATTACCATTTTTATCAGTAACTATACAGTACTCGTTGTTTTTATTATTTACACTAGATGTATTGTCATCACCATATGTGTTTTCACTTTCACCAAATCCAACTCTGTTATATTGCCCAAAAATATAAATCTCATCATCAATGCTATCCATATATGAAATATAATCTAAATTAATTTCACTTCTTGAGTTTTCCATATAGCAACTTTCTAATTTTAAGTTTTTATAGTCTATACTATTTACTATATTATTTTTATCCATTCCCAAATCATTATTTATATCTATTTCTTTACAAGCGGTAGACATACACATGGTTATAGCTACCATTGCACAGATTATTTTTTTTATAAATTTCATTTTTATCCTCCTATGGTCAAAAACCTTATCAATATTTAGATAAGGTTTTTGACTTTAATTTTTACTATTCATCCATATGTATAGGACGTAGATGTTTTACCGAAGGTCCAGGGCGACCGGAAAGCCCGGTCGACTCCGCAGAGTCGAAACTCTTTTTAACCTGCTTTGCAGGTTTAGGGATTTTCTATCGCAAAATCCCTATGCTTCACTTCGTTTGCTACCCTAAAAGCTCTTAAAGCATAAAGATTTCGCTTTCTGCGGAAAGCGACCAAGGGCGTTGCCCTTTGGAAACCTACGATTTTTTGAAAAAAATCGAGTAAAACTTTAACTTTTCTACTAAGTTGACGACATTGGGCGACCGGAAAGCCTGGTCGACTCCTCAGAGTCGAAACTCTTTCAAAACCGTAAACTTTACCTTTAATGGCTAAGTAGTAACCTTTGATTTTTATTTTATTTTATTTCATTTATATATGTATTTGCCCTATTTTGTATTAACTTTGCTACTTCTTCTGCAGTTTTATCGCCTGCATAAAAAGCTTCCAGTTCTTCGTTTATAATCATTTCTATTTTAACATCAAACTTTACAGAAGTATTTATAGACTTTATTAAGTCATTTACTTTTTCAATGCCGGCATCATCTACATATCCAATCTGTTTTTCACTATTATTTATATATACATATGGAAAAATAAAATCTGATTTTTTAGGATTTTTATACCTTTCTCCCGATTTTTCTAGTGCTGAAATCTTAATAGGAAATGCACCCATTATACTATCAAAATCTTGACTTTCATCAGTTAAAAATGTTTTTACAAACTCCCATGCCTGCTCTTTATATTTTGACTTTTCTGTTATTGAAAAATTAATATTGCTTTGTATAACTGAACCGATGCCATTTGATGTTGGTATTCCTTTACATGTTATTTTTTCGTCAACATATCCTTTTTCTATTTGATATAGCCTATCGTAACCATATATATCCTCAAAAAAAACAGGGGAAGTATATCTATCATCTTCATAATTATATATGCTTTCATCTTGAGTTATTCCATACTCTTTTACAAACTCTATTAACTTTATAAATTCATCATTTTTAAAGTCGCATTTCCCTTTTTTATAATCAACATATTTATCCATGTTTACAGATAAAAACATTCTTAATAAATCTTTTTTTGTTATATCTGGTATCAAATCTTTTTTATCTTTGGAAAATTTTAAAAACTCTTCAAAATTCCATCCTTTTTCCTCACCAACATCTGCCGTTCTACCTATCATTGTTTTTATAGAAAAGGCATGTGGAATCTGATATAGCTTGCCATCTCTTTGATATATATTTAATATATTTTCTAAAAAATCTTCTCTCTTTATCTCTTTATCCATTTTAAAAAATTCGTTTAAATCTGTTAATATATTTTTGTTCATATATGTATCAATATTCACAAATTCATTAATAAGCAAAATATCTGGAATTTTACCATTTAATAAATCATTATTTAACTCCTCATTTCCTGCATTTTCGTTTTCAAAACTATTGTAATGTGAATAGTCAACAACTCTTATTTTATACTTATCATTTTTTTTATTGTAATCTGATACCTTATCAATTAACCATGATACGTTAATTCCTGACATTGTTAAAACTTCTTTACTTTGAACTTTTTTCAAAGTTTCTTCATCAGCTCTTTTAAGTATATGTCTATAATCAACACTTGATGTGTATCCATTTTTGCTACTTAAATTTGCGAAAATCGTATTATCATCTATTGGATAAGCACTCATTACAAATCCTTCTATATCTGAGTCAATAAAATTCAAAACTTCCACACATTCTTTTTTTTCTTCATCATAACCCATTATACATAAACTGTTTACTATAATAAAAGAATACTGGTCATTTCCATCATATATATTATCTTCATATTTCGGGTTAAAGCCCTCTATTTTAAAGTCCTTTTCTATCTCTTTTGTTTCCAGATTTATTCTTCCAAGTTGATATTTGTCACCTTCGAAGTATGTTACTATCATATCACCGTTTTTCATTTTAAATAAATGATTTATAAAATCCCCTGTTATTTGAAATAAAAGTTCTCCTTTAGAATCTAAAATACTTAACATAGCTCCATTTGCAATAACTATATTTCCTCTATTATCTTTTTTTACTTTTCCAGGTATATCTTGGCTGTTGTATTTTGATAAATTAATTTTAGAAACTAATTTACCAGAAGTATCATAAGTATATAAATGCCCATCCATTAAGTAACTTATAGTATTATCATCATTTACTTCAATTTCAGTAAAATACTGTACACCTGTTTCTACTGTAAATAAAGCCTCTTCAATACCATTTTCATTAACTACAGAAATATATCTTTCTGGTATCAGATTAAATGATTCATATGCTGTATAAAATATTTCGTCATTATTTACTTTAATAAAAAAAGGTTCTGCATCTTCAAAAGTCATATTTGTTATTACTTGTTTTTGTGTATCAAAATTATAACCATACAAAATATTTTCCTTATAGTAGTAGCAATCAAAGTTTTCATCACCCTCAAAAATGTTGAGTATACCTTCTATTTCATAATTGCCTACTATTTGGTTCGTATCCAAGTCAATCTCATCTATTAACATTGAATAGTCTGATTCCGTAGTATATTGAACTGTAGCTGCAAATATGCTATTTTTTTTACTTTTAAATATTTGGCTAATCCCTGGAATTGTAATATCTGTTATTGTACTTTTAAAAGTAAAATCCGAATTTAAAATATGTATTTTCGTAGTAAATGCATTTTGATTAGAATAATCATTTTCTACAATATAAATATCGCCATTGCTATTTACAAAAATATTATCATAACCTTTTGATTGAGAAAATGAATCGTTTGATAAAACCTCGTCAAGACTTATACTTTTTACTTCTTTTCTATCTTTATCATATTTTTTTAAAAATGATTTTTTTATAAGTGCATCTTCCTTATATAAAATAAATATATTATCATTTTCATCTATTGCATAGTTGTTAAAATACAAATTTTCTGAATTTTCATCAATTTTATTTAATATCTCGCCTTCCTTGCTTAATTCATAAAAAGTAGTGCTTATTTCTTCTGAATCATATAGACTATTAATCATATATATTTTATCATTTACATATTTAACACTTAACCCATTTGTAATTTCACTTGGTATTTTAACTTTTGTAAATTTTTCATCTTCTTTATTCTTTAAAAATAGTAATTCCCCTGTATATGAAGACTCTATTCCTGATCCTAAAGTATAAATTTTACCGTTCTTGCATACTGAATAATCTACACTTTCCATTTTTGTTCCTGAATCCATTTTTTCCGCTATAAAATAGTTTTCTATTTTACTCATATTAAATTTTTCATCTTTTATATCTTGCTTTTTATTACAGGATATTGTAGAAAAAAGCATTGTGCAAGATAAAGCTATACTTATTATTTTTTTAATCATTTTACTCCTCTTTCTATATATCAACCCCCAAAACTGTAACTTTATAAATTTATACATAAAAACAAAAATTAATATGTTTATATTTTCTAACAGTTTTGGGGGTTATCTTAATTTATTTTATTTCATTTATATAGGTATTTACTCTATTTTGTATTAACTTAGCCACTTCCTGTGCAGTTTTATCGCCTTTATAGAATACTTCCATTTC
>JAEXNS010000152.1 GCA_023439605.1 Bacillota bacterium
TCTATGTATAATACAATTTATGACATAGGTGTTGTAAGAGATGTAATATCATCCATTGTAAATGTTTTTGGACATGACTATATAATATCTGCACCAGTTTGGGAGTATTTCGGTGATGATCCAAATGATATTCAATGGGCTTTGGGATTACAAAATGAATTAACATTAGATAAATTAAATGGATTGATTGGAAAAACAGCAATACATCCACAACAAATTCCAGTTATTAACGCTTCTTTAAAAGTTGATATAAATGATTATAATGATGCAATAAAAATATTGGATTGGCAAGATGTATCTTTGGCTGTATCAAAGAGCTCAAATGGTGGAAGAATGAATGAGAAAAAGGTACATGAAAATTGGGCAAAAAAAATATTGGTATTAGCTAGTATTTATGGTATAAATAATATATAGTTATAAAAGAGAGGAGAAAATTTGGATGATTAAAGTATTAAATAATAAATCGTCATTTAAAAATCTAGATTTATCAAAATTAGCAAAGAGAGAGAATAATATTAAAAGAAGTTATCTTATAGTAAACCCTTTACAAGCGAAACATATGCCTATAAATCCTGAAAAAAGCTTAAAACTTTTTAAAGAGTTGGGAGAACAAATATCGTCGGTTTGTAAAGATGAAAAAGTTTTATTTATTGGATTTGCAGAAACAGCTACAGCAGTAGGTGCTGGTGTAGCTTCATGCTTCCCTAATTCATATTATAATCACACAACACGAGAAAAAATAGAAAATGTGGAAATAGTAGTTGAATTTTGTGAAGAGCATAGTCATGCAGTTGAGCAAATTTTATATTGTGAAAATTGGGACAATCTAATTTTGAATATAGACCGCATTATTTTTGTTGAAGATGAAATTACAACTGGAAAAACAATAGTAAATTTTATAAATGCCTTAAAAGATAATGGAAAAGTAGATAAAAAGATGAAATTTTCAGCCTGTTCTATTATCAACGCAATGTCAAAGGATAGACGAGATGAATTAATGAAGATAGGATTGAATTTTCATTATTTGATGAAAATAGAAGTAAATTGCAGTGAAAATGATTGCTTTATTTCTGAAAATAATGAGCCTTATGTTTATGATTACAAATTTACTGAATTATCAGTAAAGGGCTTAATAAATCCTAGATTAGGTATTTCAACTGCTTCGTATATAGATGCTTGCAACGAATTGTCAAAAAAAGTCTCGTATTTGTTTGATTATTATAAAAAAAGAATTGCAGTAATTGGAACAGAGGAGTTTATGTATCCAGTTATAAAGATTGCAAATTTTATAAGGAAAGATTGCCATCCTAAATTTGTAAATACCCATTCTACTACTAGAAGTCCAATAGTTTGTGATAAAAATGAAAATTACCCCATAAACAGTAGGTTTAAATTAACCAGCTTATATGATGAGAAAAGAACAACATATATATACAATACAGATAAGCATGAATACGATATAGTTATGGTTATAACAGATAGTAATAAAAAAGATATAAATGTAAATGAAATTGCGGGTGCATTTAATCAGTGTAAAAATTTTCTATTAGTGAGGTGGAATTAAAAAATGAAATCTTCATATAGAAAGGAAGATGTAGAAATACTTCTAAAGGATATAACTGGATTAGTAGAACCTTTGGATACAAAATCTAGGGAAACTTTAATTCAAAGTGGTATACATTATTCTCAAATGCTTCCTTTAGAATATAAACCATCAACCGAATATCTATCACTTTATAAAGATGCATTGGTTAAATATGCGAAAATAACTGCGGAAGCAGTAGCAGTAGTTTCTGAAAAAATTTATATTTTAAAAGGGAAAACAATAACCCTTGTTTCTTTGGCTAGGGCAGGAACTCCAGTAGGCATATTAATAAAAAGATACTTAGAAAAAAAGTATAAAAATATAAATGTAAAACATTATACTATTTCTATAATTAGAGGAATAGGAGTTGATGAAAATGCTATGAATTATATACTTAAATTTAATAAACCTGAAAGTATTCAATTTGTAGATGGATGGATAGGTAAAGGTGCAATTTTAAAAACGTTGAAGCGAGAATTAGATAAATTCAAGGGAGTTTCACCGGAATTGGCTGTACTTGCAGATCCAGCTAAATTAACTACTTTATATGGGACTCAAGAAGATTTTTTAATTGCAAGTTCATGTTTAAATTCAACAGTATCTGGCTTGATGAGCAGAACTTTTTTAAGAGATGATATAATATCAAAAAACGATTTTCATGGAGCTGCCTTTTACTCTGAATTAAAAGATGAAGATTTGTCTTATCAGTTTATTGAAACCATTGTATCTCAAATGGAATTTAAGGATGTGAAACTTGATGATGAAAGTATAGAGTCAGATATAACAGGGTATGATGAAGTATTAAAAATACAAAAAGACTTTAATGTAGATGATATTAATTTTATAAAACCTGGAATAGGTGAAACAACTAGAGTATTGTTAAGACGTGTTCCTTTTAAAGTACTTATTAATGATTTTGAAGATGTAGATGATTTAAGACACATAATAAGACTTGCAAAAGAAAAAAATGTAGAAATAGTGAAATATCCCATGTCTTGTTATAAGGCTTGTGGAATAATAAAAGATATGGCGGATGCCTAATTAAGAAAGGTGACGTTTATGTATTTATTTGCATGTGACTTAGATAATACAATTATTCATTCATATAAAAAAGCTCAAGAAAGTGATATATGTGTTGAAATGAAAGATGAAAAAAAACTTTCTTACATGACACAAAAGTCATATAAATTATTAAATGAAATTTATGAAAAAAGAACAGATATTTTATTTGTACCGCTTACTACAAGAACAATGGAACAGTATAGTAGAATACATTTATTAGAAAGTAAGTTTCCCAAATATGCTTTAGCTGCAAATGGGGGAATTCTTTTAATAGATAATTGTTTAGATGAAAAATGGTATAATGAGTCACTTGAAATTATAAAAGATAGCTTAAATGAATTAAAGTTGAGTATGTATATATTAGAAAAAGATGAAAATATATATATTGATATAAAAATAATAGATGGACTTTTTGTCTATACAAAATCATCTGACCCTAAAAAAACTATAAGTGTTTTATCAGAAAATATAGATATTTCAAAAGTTGATGTTTTTGAAAACGGGGATAAAGTATATGTGATATCAAAAAAACTTAATAAGGGTGCAGCTGTAAAAAGATTAAAAGAAAAATTAAATATTGAAAAAACAATTTGTGCAGGGGATAGCTTGTTTGATATCTCGATGTTGAATATTGCTGACATTGCGGTTTATCCTGAAAATCTTAAAAATAATATCAGTAATGATAAGCAAAATCATATTTTTAATAAGGATATATTTTTTGCAGAAAATTTATTAACATTAGTTTGAAGTCTTTTTAAATTTGAAAGAGGATGCAATATGAGTA
>JAEXNS010000253.1 GCA_023439605.1 Bacillota bacterium
CCTTTCAACAGGTTTTCTTAATTTTATGTTCATGTTTTCAGGAATTTTATATCTATATTTATTTGAAACTATGTCTAAACAACACTTTTCTAATGGTTCACCCATGTATTTTTTTACTAAAGATTTATAACCTTCAAATCCAATAATTTGATCATTTTCTTTCATAAATGCATCTATGTACTGCTGAAACAGTTTTTCAATACACTTATCAACATTTTTTTTAACATATATACCTTTTTTAATACTTACTATTTCCGCTTTATCTGCTAATCTCTTTAAAATCTGATTAACAATCATTTTCGCTTTATTTATTTCCAAATTATAGTTTAAAGATAATTTTTGTGACATGTCATTATTGTAAATGAGTTCATTTTCATCAAAAGTTTCAATTATTTTTTTAATATAAGCACTGTAATTATCTGGTTTTTGCATAAAGAACCCTCCATTTGATATTATTTCGTTATAATTTTAGAATAATTATATATCAATAATATCATATGAAGGGTAATTAGTAAAGTAAAATTATTATTTTAAATATTTATGATTTTCTGTTAGTTTTTCAATAGTGTTTGAATCATAATAACCAAATCAACAGAGTTAACTTTTCCGTCTTGATTTAAATCCATATCTTCATTGCCTACATTTAAGAAGTCGTTATAACCGATTAATATTTTTTTCATAGCAACTAAATCTAAAACTGTAATAATTCCATCTTTGTTTATATCACCAACAATAGTGTTAATAATCATTATTGTATCATAATTGAATATTTTACTGTTATTATATGTTAAGATCTCATCGTTTTCAGCTTCAGCTCTAACTTCTATTTTTGAATAACTATTTTTTTCAATCTTATAAGTATAATTTACATCGCTGTTCTTTGTAATATCAGTTAAATTTTCAGACTTTACTATTTCATCATCTATTAATATTTCTAATGTTGCATTTGATTTAATATTAGATATGTTTGAAATATCAATATTCAATATTTTGTCATTTTTATGATTTAAAATATCACATTCCAATTCTAAATCAGTATATCCAATATTTAATTCAAAATCAGTTAAGGTTAAATCAGGTGAGTTGAATTTTATTGTTTTACATTCATTAATTTTAGGTAGTTGATATTTAATCACATAAACTTTTGATTCATTAATATTTAGATTAGCGTTTTCAATCAATAATTCTTTTGTTGAACTATCTAAATCGATAATGTTTAGTGGAATACTTTCTAATAACGTATTTCCGGTATTTTTGATATTTATTTCCATTGTAATTTCTTCATTTGTATTTAAATCATCTTCATCATATATAACATCCAATATCTTTATTGATTTATTTAAGTTTTCTCCCTTTAATATAATTTCATTATTTACATTTCCATATACTATATTTAAGTTATTGTTCCCATCAATAATAGCACTCATATCAGTCATTTTATCACTGATTGAATTAATTTTATATGGTTGTAAAAACTTGCCTTCACTGTAATCTGATGTATAGATTTCAGTAATGCCTTCTTCATTTGCTGCTCTAAAAATTAATTTTGTGCTATTTTCATTTGAAACAAGAGAAAATTTGTCTGTGCTCAAATAAAATTCACTCAAACCTAATTCCTGATTATAGTTTGACATGTATGCAACTCTACCGTTTTGATACCATAAAATATAATTTTCTCCATTGATATTTTGGAAAATAGGATTGCTATCTACACAATCATTTGCTGTAATTACAAAAGGATTTTCTTTATAATTTGATAAAAATACTTCTAAGTCATTTACTGTATTTTCATTCCCATCCATATCCTGAGAGTAAACTACAGAAATCTGATCATCAAATTTTCCAATATCAAATGAAATTATCTGGCCACTTGTTTCTGTATAAGTTAATTCACTACTTAATACTTCATTTTCAATCTCACAGTATTTAATGCTTGTTACCCCTGATGTACCAAAAATATTATTTTCTGAATTGCTTAACCATCCAATAATACCTTTTCCATTTTCAATAAAAATTGCTGGGTAATAATCACTTGTTTCATTGTTAGTAATACTGTATATATTTTTTGAATCTGTAGTATTATTTAAAACAGCTAATGATATTTCTGTCTTTTCAGTTGCACTGGTTAAATTAATAGTATTGTCTATTGCCTCGTCGACATTTGTCCATGCAACATATATATTTTCATTATCCACAAGTACATCAAAATTAAAGTCAGCTGTACCATCATCATCAATTGCAATAGGTTCACTCCATGAATTATCTACTAATTTTGAATAAACAAGTGTGCTTCTGTTTTCATTTGTTCTGTTTTCATTATTGCTAAGCCAGAACAAATATTTTGTGCCATTTGCGTTTATAATTTTAGCTTTTGAATCTTCATAACAATTATTCATTATTGCATCCTGAGATTTAGTAATTGCATCAACAGATGCATTTTCTATTATTGAATATTGGTCAGCACTGTATAAAACATTATTTCTTGTTGCATTTGGTGTAACTGTATTGGTATTTCTACTATCATACAGCTGCCACGTTTTTTCTGCCAGTTTATATTCCGCTGAAAACATTAACGCTCTTGCAACTATAGATATTCCACCTGTCGCACTAGCTGTCTGATATGATTCTAATAAATTATTATCTAATTGTAATGATGCAGAACCATTCACACCTACTGATAATACGCCTGAAATACCTACACCGCCTTCTATAGATGCTCCAATATTGAACGTTAATATTCCCTTATTAATCTGAAAACTTAATGTTTCTGCCATATTGTTTAATGAAGCACTAATATTTGCACCTATATCCGATGAAACTCCTGCTGAAAATCCAAATTCAATATACAAAGGGACAACACCAACTATAAATTGCTGAGCATAACTTCCTGATACTTCTGCAGAAACAATCATTTCTAGGTTTATCGTACATTTTCCATTACTATCAATTTCTCCTATTCCCAATCCTTTAAATCCCATACTCGCATTTATAGGACCACCTATACTATAATTTTTCAAAAAGCTTTTACTTGAAGATTTATTACTCTTATAGTTATTCCACTCATTTGATAAATCTTTTATAATTCCTTCACTTGGTTCTTCTGTATCAACACTCATACCCACTGAAACACAAACTGTTTTATTTTTTACAACCATGACTTTTAATGGGAACTCAGGCAGATCCATATTTATTTCCATTCCACCAAATCCAACGACATCACTTGGAATAGTAAACGAACCCGCTCCATCACCTAGTGATAAAGAAAAATCTTTTATTGCATCTGTTTCTGGAACAAATGTTTCTGTATTTATAATTAATCCGGTTTTCTCATTAGAAAAATTTCCATTATCATCAGTTATTTTCACATATAAAGGATACCCTACTTCTAGTGTTTTTTTGAATAAATCTTCAAAAACAACCGTGCCTGTTCCGCTTGCAGTTGCTATAACTTTATTGTTTTGAATCAGTTCAACTTTACCTTTTGTTCCAACTGAAATTTTACATTTTTCAATTGAATCATCCCTTTTATAAATTATTTTTTCGCAGTTCATTATATCATATGTACCATTGTCATCTGAAAACCTGATATTACTAGCATAAGGATTTCCATCATCCTTTTTGAGAATAACTGTAATTTTAGCTTTATTATAAATATACTCTGATAAAGATACAGTTCTATAGCCATCTGCCGATATTGTTATTGTGCTTAATTTTTCAGTCTGAACATTAATTTCAGCTATTCCTTCTTTATTGGTTATCTTCTCAGTAAATCCTGATATATTTACTTTTGCCAAGTAAAAAGGACTAACTACTCCATTCTCCATTTTCTTAACTTGTACTTCAAAGTAATTTGCCGATTCATCCAAAGTTTTAGTATTTTCAAAATCACAACGTATACATTTTGCTTTTAAAATATTTGAACCTTCAGAAACCGGCATGTATTCTCCAAATGAATGACCTAGAGCCTCTACAACTGTAGATGATAAAACAGTACCACATTTTATACATTTTCCTACTTTGGTTCCCTCTGTTGTACATGTTGCAGGCTTTCCTGTTTCAAATGAACCATTGAATTCATGGCCTCCTGAATTTTTTATTATTTCTGATGTATTATGACCACATT
>JAEXNS010000302.1 GCA_023439605.1 Bacillota bacterium
ATGGGGCGAAGGTGTAAAAGCGAAGTTAGATAATTTTAAAGACAAATATGGATTAAAAGCTTCTATGATTTCCGCCGTGGATTTACTAAAAGGAATTGGAAAGTTCTCAGGAATGAATGTAATAAACGTAGAAGGTGCGACTGGATATATTGATACAAATTTTGAGGGCAAAACAGAGGCTGCAATAAAATCATTAAAAAATGATTCTGACTTTGTTTATATTCATATCGAAGCACCAGACGAATGTGGACATAGAAATGAAATTGAAAATAAAGTTAAATCAATTGAATTGATTGACAAATATATATTAGGTCCTCTTTTAGAGGAATTAAATAAGTTTTGTGATTATAGAATACTCATAACACCAGATCATGCTACTCCTTTAATATTAAAAACCCATACAAATGATCCAGTCCCATTTTTGATTTTTGATAGCCAAAAAGAACTAGGCTCTAATGAAGTATTTAATGAAGATACCGCCAAAAATTCGGGATTATACATTGAGCCAGGTTATACTATTATGGATAAATTTATAAATTTAAATTTTTAATCTAAAAAAATTTCATTTTGAAAACATGTAAAAATGTTTTCAAAATGAAATAACTATATAGAAATAGAATTTTTATATAGTTAAATTATTAAATTTTTCTGCCATTGAATATATTTGCTTAATAGCTTGTTCATCTTGATTTGATTGTAAAATATTTGTATTTACGGAATAGACTGTTGATATTATTTTTGTATTTATTTGATTTAATATTATTCTAATTGTTTTTTCAGCTTCTTGTGTATTTTTTGTGTCACCTCCACACGTTAATATTATTCCACCTTTTTTTTCTTTTATATTTTTCATAGATTTATTAATAAATTTATTAACATAATACAATTGAAGTCTACTTGCAAAGTTCAAAAATGAACCAGTGGGCTGCGAGTAATACAAAGGAGTTGCTACAATTATATTATCGAAAGTTTCTATGCAGTTGTATATGTATTGCATATTATCGTTTATTTTGCAGATTTTATTTTTATAGCAGTAACGACAATCTGTGCATGGAGATATGTTGTCATAATATGTATTTATTATGACTTGTTCACCTACTAATAATTTGCATAAATTTTTTATTAAAAACATGGTATCTCCATTTTTTCTTGGAGAACTATTTATAATTAAAGTTTTCATATTTATGACCTCATATTTTGTGATTTTAAATAGAATTTAAGGAGATGCATATGTGTAATTATAATAAAATACTTAAAAATAATATGTTTTTAAATGCTTTAATTGAAAATGAAAAAGCAGAAAAAAACAGGCTGTTTTGCTTACATAATATAAATCATTTTTTAGACACTGCTAGAATTGCATATATATTATCTTTAGAAAATAATTTGAAAATTCCTAAGGATAATATATATGCAGCATCTTTACTTCATGATATAGGTAGGTTTAAGCAATATAATGAATATATAAACCATGTGGATGCTAGTGTTATTCTTGCTAAAGAGATATTAAATGATTGTGGTTATATAAAGAATGATGTGGATGATATAATTATAGCAATAAAAAATCATGGTAAGAAAAATAATGAAATAAAAAGTTTAGGTGATATAATTTATTTGGCAGATAAATTATCTAGAAATTGTTTTCTTTGTAATGCAATTGATGAATGCTATTGGAAAGATGAAGAAAAAAATATGGATGTTAAGTATTAGGAGATAAAATGAAAATAGGTAATAAAATTTTTAAAGATAAAACGTATATAATGGGTATATTAAACATTACACCCGATTCTTTTTCAGATGGTGGAAAATACAATTGTTTAGATAAAGCTTTATTTAAATGTGAAAAAATGATTTTAGATGGTGCAGATGTAATAGATATTGGTGGTGAGTCAACCAGACCTGGACATATAAAAATTTCATCTCAAGAAGAAATAGATCGTATTTTGCCAATATTAATCAAAATAAAAAATAATTTTGATATCCCGATTTCTGTTGACACATATAAAAGTGAAGTAGCAGAAGAGGTTTTAAAAAATGGTGCAGATTTAATTAATGATATTTGGGGATTAAAGTGGGATGAAAAAATAGCCTCTATAATAAAAAAATATAATGCATCTTGTTGTATAATGCATAACAGAAACGACTTAAATTATAATGATTTTCTAAATGATGTTAAACATGATTTAGAAAAAAGCATTAATATTGCAAAAGAAAATTTGATTAATGATGATAAAATTGTAATTGACCCTGGAGTAGGTTTTGCAAAAACATATGAGCAAAACATGAAAATAGTTAATAATCTAGCTTTTTTTAATGATTTAAATTACCCGATTTTATTGGGTACATCTAAAAAATCTTTAATAGGCATTAGTTTAAATTTACCAGTAGACGAAAGATTAGAAGGAACTCTTGTAACAACGGTTTTTGCAGTTTTAAATAAATGTTTGTTTGTAAGGGTCCATGATATTATTGAAAATAAAAGAACTGTTATTATGACTGAAAAACTAATTAAGGAGGGGAAATGATGCAAGATAAGATAATAATTAAAGATTTAGAAGTTTTTTCCTTTCATGGTGCAATGAAAGAGGAAAATATTTTAGGTCAAAAATTTTTAATATCTGTAGAGTTGTTTTTAGATACATATATAGCTTCAGTGGTTGATGATTTATCTAAATCTATAAACTATGCAGAAGTATGTAATTTTATTAAAGATTTTATGTTAAATAATACATTTAAATTAATCGAAACAGTAGCAAATCGTTTGGCTGAAAAGTTACTTATGAAATATGTAGAGTTAGATGCTATAAAAATAAGAATAAAAAAACCATGGGCACCTATTTTATTATCTATAAAATATGTAGCAGTAGAAATAGAGCGTAAGTGGAATACAGTTTATTTATCATTGGGTTCAAATTTAGGTGATAAGAAACAAAATATTGATAAAGCGATAGAAACTATTAAATATAATTCAAAGTGTAAGATTTTAAATATAGCTGATTTTTTAGAAACAAAACCTGTTGGATACCTAGACCAAGATGATTTTTTGAACACTTGTATAGAAATAAAAACTATATATGAACCTTTTGAATTATTAAGATTTTTAAAAAAGATAGAAAGTGATTTAGGTCGAGAAAAAACAGTAAAGTGGGGCCCACGTATTATTGATATAGACATAATTCTTTTTAATGATTCTATAATAAATACAACATACTTGACTATTCCACATATAGAAATGCAAAATAGATATTTTGTACTAAAACCACTTTCACAAATAGCTCCTTATATTAAAAATCCTGTATTAAACAAAACTGTGATTGAATTATATAAAGAAATTAACTATAACTAATAAAATAAGTTACTATTCAGCTAGATATTTTAACGAAGGTCTAGAGCGACCAGAAAGGCCAGATCGACTCCGAAAGAGGCGAAACTCTTACAAAACCCATAAACTTTATCTTTAGTGGCTGAATAGTAAC
>JAEXNS010000042.1 GCA_023439605.1 Bacillota bacterium
TAAAATAATTATTTATGGAGGAATATTAATGAGCAAATATAAAATAACTAGAATAATTATAGCAATAATATGGGCGGTTATTTCAGTTATACAATTAATAAAAGGTGATAAAACAATGGCTATAATATATGCAATACCAGCTTTGTTTTTTCTTTTGACATCATTTATTAGAAAAAAATAAAAAAACTGTTGACTCTCACGTTACGTAATAGTGTATTATATAAGTGAGGAGATGAGAAAATGGAATTATCTATTAGTGAAACTTCAAAAATTACAAATTTAAGTATAAGGACTTTACGTTACTATGATGAAATTGATTTGATTAAACCATCAAAAATAACAGATGCCGGCTATCGTTATTATGATGAAAAATCATTGGAGAAGTTACAGGAAATATTGTTTTTGAAGGAATTGGATTTTTCGCTGAAAGAAATAAAGGAGATCGTTTCAAATCCTCAATATAACAGAAAAAAGGCAATGGAAAATCATAAAAATCTATTGATAATGAAAAAAAATAGAATAGAAAATCTCATTAGCCTTTTAGAAAATATTACAAACGGAGGTAGTAGTATGAGCTTTAAAGAATTTGATATGAGTGATATTCAAAAAGAGCAAAAAAAATACGCCGGGGAAATAAAAGAACGTTGGGGAGAAACAGAAGCATATAAGGAAAGTGAAAATAAGACATCAAAATATTCGCAGGATAAATGGGCGAATTTAGCGGAAGAAGCAGATGCTATTTTTAAAGAGTTTTCAGTAATTAAAAATGAGTCAGAAACTGGCGAAAAGGCTCAATTTCTAGTTAAAAAATGGCAAGCATATATAACTAAAAATTATTATAAATGTACCAAAGAGATACTGGCAGGGCTTGCTGAAATGTATATTTGCGATGAAAGATTTAAAAATAATATTGATAAATATTCTGAGGGTACAGCAGAGTTTATGAGTAAAGCAATAAAAGAATATTGTAAATAAATTAAGATAAGCCCACTGATAAAAATCATTGGGCTTATTAATGTAAGGTAGGTAGTTAAATGAAAATACTAGTAGATGCAGACGGTTGTCCAGTAGTAGATATAGTTGTAAAGAAAGCTAAAGCTAAGGAAATAAGATGCATATTGATTTGTGACAGTGCACATTATTTTGCTAAAGATGGTGCAGAAACTTTTACTGTATCTACCGGTGCAGATAGCGTGGATTATGCACTGGTAAATATGATCGAAAAGGACGACATAGTTATTACTCAAGATTATGGACTTGCGGCCATGTGCCTTGCAAAAAAAGCTTTAGTTGTAAATCAAGATGGTAAGATTTATGACAATGAAAACATAAGTGGTCTTCTTGAATCTAGACATATTGCAAAGAAGATAAGAAACAGTGGTGGCAGAATTAAAGGTAATTCAAAAAGAAAAATAGAACAGGATGTTATGTTTGAAAATACTATTGATAAATTAATAAATATTTAAATTGAAAGTATTTTTTCGATTGCATATAAGGGGAGGTTTATAATCCAATCTTCTTTTTTATAATTTGACATAGACGCTCTAACAGCTATATCAGGGTTGTATTTTTCACAATATACTTTTAAACTTTTAGCTTTAAGATTTAATTCAGATTTTACTTCAAGGGGAATTATTCGTCTTTCATTTTCTATTATAAAATCTATTTCACATGAACCCCTTTCATTTGTATAGTAGTAAATGTTTGAATTCATAATAGTTGCCAATTGCTGTACAACATATTGTTCAGT
This sequence comes from Bacillota bacterium, assembly GCA_023439605.1. GTDB lineage: Bacteria > Bacillota > Clostridia > Oscillospirales > Ruminococcaceae > JAEXNS01. Next base: position 1,751 of record JAEXNS010000042.1, read on the forward strand.
AAGTGCACCCTTAAATTCTATAAATAAATCATTTCCATCAAGCAACGTATTTTGATGTAAATTTGTTATGCATCCAAGCAAACCTATATCAAGAATAAATAATTTAAATGATTTTAAATCTTCATGAGCTTTTAATGGTAAATGGGGCGTTGAAATTCTACTTACTTTATGGATAAGCCCACAATCGTTCAGCCACATAATGGATGATTCGTATTCTTTTGCTCTTGAACCTTCTCTAATCAATCCATATATAAATTTCTTGTTTTCTTTTGCTAATTGTGATGGTATGCTGTTCCATAACATTCTGAGTTTGGGTACTATTTCGTATGGGGCGTGTTTTGAAAAATCTTGTTCATAAGCCATAAGTATTCTTTTTTGTATATCCCTTACTTCGTTAAAATCTTTATTTTCCGAAAATCTCAATACTGCTTCAGGCATACCGCCGACAAAATAATAATGTTTAAGTAAATCAATATACGTATTTTTAAAATGTGAAATCATTTCATAGTCTTCACTATCTAATAATTTTGCAAATTGTTCATTATTTGTTGCCAATAAAAATTCCTTGTATGATAGTGGGTATAGTTTTAAAAAATCAACTTTTCCAACAGGAAAAGAGGTACCATTGTGAAGTGCAATTCCTAGCAGAGAACCAGCACATACTATATTATATTGTGGTGAGTTTTCGTAAAAATATTTTAAACTAGAAAGTGCCTTGGGAACTTCTTGTATTTCATCAAATATTATAAGGGTATTTTGGGTGTTTATTTTTTTGCCAATATAGATTTCTAATCCTAAGATAATTCTTTCTATATTTAAATCAGAAGAAAACAATTCAGTCATTTGACTATTTGAATCAAAGTTTATGTAAACGGTATTTTCATATGCTTTTTCACCAAACTCTTTCATAAGCCATGTTTTGCCTACTTGCCTTGCACCTTCTATTATCATGGGCTTTCTATGTTTGCTGTCTTTCCACTTGTATAATTGTTCTATTGCATATCTATACATATTATAGTCACTCCTTTTTTTATTTCTGTTACTATTCAGCCATATGTGAAGGCTTGAATGTTTATCCCGAAGCTCCAGGGCGGCAGGAAAGCCCGGTCGACTCCGCAGAGTCGAAACCCATGCAAAACTGTAACCTTTAAGTTGAATAGTAACTTATTTCTATTTATATTATATCATTATAAAACATAAATTACAACGAAAAAACGATTGAATAACACACTTTTTACAACGAAAAATGTTGTTTAAATACGCTTTTTACAATTAAAAAGTTTAAAAGAGTTTATAAACGCAACTTGAATAAATTGGTGATTTTTAAAAGTGATTGATTTTAAGCGTTTATTATGGTATAATCTCATATAGTAACTTGAAGGAGATATATTATGAAAACAACTGAATTATTTAAAAATAAAAAAGTGCTGTCTTTTGAGATTTTCCCACCAAAAAGAACGTCTTCTATTGACACAATTTATTCGACACTTGAAGAATTAAAGGATTTGAAACCTGATTTTATAAGTGTTACATATGGTGCAGGTGGTAGCGAAAACTGTAATACAACTATTGAAATTGCATCTGCAATAAAACATAAGTACGGTGTAGAAAGTGTAGCACATTTACCATCTATAAATCTTTCTAAAGAAGAAGTACTTTTAAATTTAGAAAAATTCAAGGAAAATGGTATAGAAAACATTCTTGCACTTAGAGGTGATATAAATCCAGAAATAACACCTAAGGATGATTTTAAACATGCAAGCGACCTTATAACATTTATAAAGGAGAATGGCAATTTTAATATAATAGGTGCTTGTTACCCAGAAGGGCATACAGAAAACAAGGACTTAGATAAGGATATAGAAAATCTTAAAATAAAAGTTGACGCAGGTGCAGAACACTTAGTAAC
>JAEXNS010000073.1 GCA_023439605.1 Bacillota bacterium
GGTTGGCATAGCCATGATGTTATGTTGGATGCATATAAAGTATTTATAGATAATATCAAAAAAGAATTTTCAGATGCAAAAATATATATAATTTCTGTAACTCCAGTAGCTCAAAAAATGGAGGAAATCGACAAATCTGAAGATGGTAAGGTTTTGAATTCACAAATAGACAGTTTTAATGAGAGTTTATTAGAAATGTCAAACGAAAATGGAGTTTATTACTTAGACATGAACACAGCATTAAAAGGTGCAAATGGTAAACTTCCTGATAGTGTTACTACAGATGGAATGCATTTTGACAAAGCGACTTATCAAAAATTTATTGATTATATACTTGCACATACAGTAGATTAATGAAAGGGTGAAAGTTACGAAACAGCATTTTTTTAAGATATCATGCGTTTTAATGTCTATTGTTTTTATTGCTAGTTATGGCAGTTATGTCAATTCTTTAACAAATCAAAAAACTAGTTCAAAAAATATAGTCAACGCAGCAAACAACATAGAAGAAGACAAAGAAAAAACTGAAAAAAATCCAAGTAAAGATGTGGTTGAAGTGGGTGATTTGGATGTCAAATCCGGAAAAGTTCAAACTGAAATTTATAAACTGAAACATGCTTTTACAACGGAAAACACAACATCTTTTTCAACTGAAACAACTACTCAAGCTACTACTACAACGATTTCAGATGGACTAATTAGTACAGTAGCTACTACTGTCACGGAATTACCAAAAACTATTGAAAACACAGTTCAGGTTACAAATCCACCAGTGGCAACTCAAACTCCTAGTATTGGGTTACCAGCAGATTCGGATTATTTAAATAGATGTGCATTTATTGGTGATTCTCATATAAATGGTCTAGCTGGATATGGGGTGGTTGATAGTTCACGAGTATTTGCAAAAGATGGTATGTTTATATCTCAATTTAGTACATATGTTAATTTAAGTAGTGTTGCAGCACTTAATCCTGAATCAATATATATTATGCTTGGAACAAATGGTGTCTCATGGATAGAGCATTCTAAAATGGTTGAAGATTATTCTGCAATTTTAGATAGCATACATTCTAGTGTTCCAAATGCAAGAATATATGTTTTATCTATTCCACCAGTAAGTGCAGATGTTGAAAACAAACCTTCTATTGCAGACGGTCAAATACTTAATTCACAAATAGATTCATATAATGGTATGCTTTGTAATATGGCTATGGAAAAAGGGTTTAAGTATGTGGATATAAATAGTACGTTAAAAAATAGTGAAGGTAAGTTGGAAAACTCGTTTGATGGAATACATATTCCACAAAGTAAATATCAAGATTTGAAAAATTTCTTATTATTAAGTGCATAATTTATTTTTAAAATAAAAAATATTTTTCAACAGTTAAGGAAGGTATATTTAGATGAAAAAAATTATTTCTACATTTATTTCTATTATTATTATAGCTACTTGTTTTGTAGCTTGTGGGAAAAAAGAATCAGATGTAACTGCGACCGAATTATTATCAGCAGCAGTTGAAAGCGGAGTTGCTTTTGAAGAATTAGAAGAAGTGGAAAAAGAAAAACTATCTTTTTATTATGAAGTTTCAGAAGAAACTTACGATGATTTTGCAGGTAAAATTGCAGGTTCTGCAGCTTCGGCAGATGAAATAGCAATTTTTAAGGCAAAGACTAAAGATGATGTAAATAAGATAAAAGATGCTTTAAACTCAAGATTAGAAAAAAGAAAAACTGATTTTAAATCATATAGCACAGTTGAATATGAAAAATTAAATTCGAGTCAAGTTTATACGAATGGTAATTATGTTTATCTTATTGTTAGTAAGGATAACGCTACTGTTCAATCAGCAATAAAAGAAAAAATGTAAAATAAAGCAAACACTATATATAGTGTTTGCTTTATTTTATTATATATTAATCAAAAAACAAAATAAAATTCAAAATATAACGTATTTGCTGAATTGTAAAAAAAATCTTGTAAGAAATCACTAAAAAAACATAGATATATTATATATTCTTTTGGTTGACTTTATATCAAATATAGTATATACTTATTAATAGTTGTTTATGACAACACAATATCTAGTGTGGAGGAGTTAAGATGATAACACAAATAGTTAAGAGAGATGGAAGGGTAGTTCCGTTTAATATTGAAAAAATCGCCAATGCAATTTTTAAGGCTGCACAGTCTATTGGTGGTCATAATTATGATGAATCAATGAAGTTGGCAATAAAAGCATGCGAATATATAGAAAATAAATATAATGGAAAAGTTCCTACTGTTGAACAAATTCAAGATGCAGTAGAAAAAATGCTTATAGACGATGGTCATGCACAAACTGCAAAAGCATATATTTTATATAGATATGAAAGAACACGCTCTAGAGAAATGAAAACAAACTTAATGAAAGTTTTTAGAGATTTAACTTTCAAATCTGCAAAAGATAGTGATATAAAAAGAGAAAATGCAAATATAGATGGCGATACTGCGATGGGGACTATGTTGAAATATGGTTCCGTTAGTGCGAAGGAATTTTATGAAATGTATGTTTTGGATAGGACTCATGCAAAAGCTCATGAGGATGGATATATACATATACATGATTTGGACTTTTTAACTCTTACAACTACATGTTGTCAAATCGACTTAACAAAATTGTTTAAAAATGGATTTTCTACAGGCCATGGATTTTTAAGAGAGCCTAATGATATTATAAGTTATTCTGCATTAGCTTGTATTGCAATTCAGTCTAACCAAAATGATCAACATGGTGGACAGAGTATCCCTAATTTTGATTATGCAATGTCAGGAGGAGTAAAGAAAACATATAGAAATAGATATATATATAATATAGCACGTTCTTTAAGCCTAATGCTAGGAATAGAAAATGATGTTGAAATTGCAAAACAAATTTGTGCTGAAGTAGAGGATGAAAAAAGCGTTTCTCCTATTTTAGACAATAGCAATGATTATCAAAAATATGAATTTGAAAAACTGTTAAAATATACAGACAAGGAAAATGCAAAGAAAATTCAGGAGTTTACAGCTAAAACTTCATTTAGAGAAACAAACAGAGCTACTTTTCAGGCTATGGAGGCTTTAGTACATAATTTAAATACCATGAATAGTAGGGCAGGTGCTCAAACACCATTTAGTTCTATTAATTATGGTACTGACACTAGTCCAGAAGGAAGAATGGTAATTGAAAATATTTTGCTTGCAAATGAAGCAGGTTTAGGAAATGGAGAAACACCGATATTTCCCATACATATTTTTAAGGTTAAAGATGGAATTAATTATAATCCTACTGACCCAAACTATGATTTGTTGAGACTAGCTTGCAGAGTCTCTGCAAAGAGATTATTTCCAAACTTCTCATTTATAGATGCACCATACAATTTACAGTACTATAAAGAAGGCGATTATAATACTGAAGTTGCTTATATGGGATGTAGAACAAGGGTTATAGGAAATGAATATGATAAATCAAGAGAAATAGTAACTGGAAGAGGAAATTTAAGTTTTACTTCGATTAATTTACCGAGGCTTGCAATAGAGGCTGACAGAAATATAGGTCTTTTTTTTGATAAGCTAGAGGTGATGATGGAGTTAACAATAGAACAATTATTACATAGATTTAATATTCAAGCTCAAAAAAGAGTGAGAAATTTTCCTTTTTTAATGGGTCAAGGCTTGTGGTTGGATTCAGATAAGTTAAAGGCGGATGATGAGATTGGAGAAATTCTTAAACATGGAACTTTATCAGTTGGATTTATTGGACTTGCAGAAACACTAAAGGCACTCATTGGAAAACATCATGCCGAAAGTGAAGAGGCTCAGAAACTTGGATTAGAAATAGTTTCGAAAATGAGAGTAAGATTAGATGAAGAATCTAAAAAAACGGGATTGAATTTTTCCTTATTGGCAACTCCAGCAGAAGGCTTGTCTGGCAGATTTGTTAAATTGGATGCTAAAAGATATGGTGTTATCGAAGGAGTAACTGACAGGGATTATTATACAAATTCATTTCATGTTCCGGTTTATTACCCTATAAATGCTTTTAAGAAAATAAATTTAGAATCACCATACCACGCTT
>JAEXNS010000129.1 GCA_023439605.1 Bacillota bacterium
CATATGTATAGGGTAGAGATATTTTACCGAAGGTCCAGGGCGACCGGAAAGCTCGGTCGACTCCGCAGAGTCGAAACCCTTGTAAAACCGTAAATTTTACCTTCAATGGTTGAATAGCAATAAAATCCAATTAATTTTCAAAGGTTTTATCAACTCTTTAAATTCATTTTAGTATAAAGAAATGTCTGCTAAATATTATTTGGCAACAGCAAGCCTTTCTAATACAAGTTTAAAAAATAAAAATAATAATATAAGAAGTTTAAAATCAGGTATGCTTCTTGAAGCCAAATCAGTGACTGGTAAAAGTAAAGCAATAAAATGGTTGTTAAGAAAAATAAATCTCTTGGATTAAATTACAAAAATTATATAGACAAACAAAATAAAAGATAGTATAATTTAAATATAAATAGAAAAAGGAGTGTAGAAATTAGATGAAAAAATTTTTTGTCGCTCTAGGAAAAGGTTTGCTTTATGTATTGTTGTATTTTGGTGCTCAAGTAATAGTGTCTAGTGTTGTTGCGTTCATTATTTCTTTTCAAATAGGTTATGAAAATGCAAGATCTGGAATTAGATATGATGCTATTAAGGTTGTAGAAACAATGACTCAAAGGCTTCTTGGGAAAACGGTTATTATTACATTGGCTGCAAGTATAATAATATTGTTAGTTCTTATTATAGAATTTTTAATTAGAAAAAAAAGCTTTTTTAAAGAAATTAAATTTGAAAAAATGAATCCCACTTATATAATTCCAATAATATTTTTGGGAATAGGAATGAATTTTTTAACAAGCTCACTAATGGAAGTTTTACCTATTCCAGAAAAGTTGATGGAACAGTATATGGAACAATCTGGCGTGTTAAATAGCGGAAATATGGCTTGTAATTTCATGTTAATTGTATTTGTAGCACCACTTGTTGAGGAAGTTGTTTTTAGAGGACTTGTATTTACAAGATTTCAAAAAGGTATGCCTACAGTATTGGCTGCGACTTTAAGTGCTTTGATTTTTGGTCTAGCACATGGACAAATTATATGGATGACATATGCTTTTGTTTTAGGATTAGTTTTAAGCTTGATTTTTGTAAAAACAAAATCATTGATGGGTAATATTTTTCTTCACTTTATATTTAACCTCGTATCAGGAATAATGATGTTGATGGAAATAGAAGATACAAGCGAAAATACAAATTTAATTTTTTTAATAGTAAGCATAGGAGTTACTATTTTAAGTTTAGTTGCTATACTTTATTTAACAAAAAAATCGAATCAAATTATTGAAGAAAAGCTATCTTGACTTAAATTAATATTAATAAACTCGATATTAATTAATAAATTAGTTTAGTAGCAAATTAATAGCAAAATTTAATATTTTTTATTGTCAAAAGCTTGATTTATATAAAAATTCGTGCTATAATTAAAAAAAGTATTATAATCTATTATGAAAGGCCGGAACATTCCGGTCTTTCATTTATGTATGGAGGAATTTAATGAAAATTAAAAAAATAGGCAATACAGAATCCAAGGTTTTTGAACTAGTAAAACCAATAGCTGAAACCGTTGGGGTTGACATTTGGGACGTTTCTTATTTAAAAGAAGGTGCTGAATGGTATTTGAGAGTATTTATTGATAAAGAAGAGGGAATTTCTTTAGATGACTGTGAAGCGGTAAGTCGTCCATTGAGCAAAAAATTAGATGAAGTAGACCCAGTACCAAATAGTTATATTTTAGAGGTTGGTTCTGCAGGTTTAGAAAGAGATCTAATTAGAGAAAATCATTTTACAACTTCTATTGGAAAACTTATAATTGTAAAATTTATAATTGCTGAAGAAGGCATAAAAGAAATGATTTGCGAACTTTTAGGCTTCGACAAAGAAAATATTAACGTTATTTATGAAAATTCAGAACAAACTTTAAAGTTATCAAATATAGCAAATATTAAATTATATGTAGAATATGAAAATTAATTTATTAATAATATAATATATCAGGTTACTATTCAGCCTCAAAAGGTAGGGTATATGGTTTTGCAAGGGTTTCGACTCTTGCGGAGTCGACCAGGCTTTCTGGTCGTCCTGAACCTTCGGTAAAAAATCTCTTCCCTATACATATGGCTGAATAGTAACTATATCAGTTTTATTGATTTTAATTTAAGTTGATTTAAAATAAAAATTTACGGAGGTAGTAATAAAAAATGAACAAAGGTTTTTTTGAGGCACTTTCATTATTAGGAAATGAAAATAGTGTTTCGGTTAATACTTTAATTGAAAAAGTTAAAGGTGCTTTAATGAAAGCAGTAAAGAAGGCATATCCAGATTGTGAGAATATCAACATACACATAAATCCTGAAACCAATGAATTTGAAATAACTATTTTAAAAGAAGTGGTAGATGATGAGCCATTGGATGATAATGAAATCAATATTGACGTTGCTAAAACAATAGACCCTCATGCATATGTTGGTGGAAATATTGCAATAAAAATCGATACTGCAAAATTTGGCAGAGCAGCGGCGCAATCTGCAAAGCAATCAATAAAAACTGATTTAAGAGAAATAAATCGTGAAAATTTATTAAACCAATTTCAAAACAAAGAAAATGAATGTATATCTGCATATATTTCGCAAATTGAACCAAGCAGAGGAACTGCAACTTTAATATATGATAAAACAGAATTATACTTGTTTAAAAGTGAACAAATTCCGGGTGAAGTTTTAAAAGAAGGTAAAAATATAAAGGTTTACATAACAGGAATAACAAATAAAGAAAAGAAGCCTATTATAAAAATATCTAGAACTCATAGAGATTTAGTAAAGCGTTTATTTGAAATAGAAGTTCCTGAAATATATGATGGAACTATAGAAATAAAATCTATATCTAGAGAAGCTGGCTCACGTACAAAAATTGCGGTTTGGTCAAAAAATCCAGATGTTGATGCTGTTGGTGCATGTATCGGACCAAAACGCTCTAGAATAACTAGTATAGTTGATGAATTAAGTGGTGAAAAAATAGATATAATTAACTACAGCGAAAATCCTGCAGAATTTATTTCAAAATCACTTGCTCCATCTGAAGTGGAAAAAGTTATCTTATCAAAAGATGATTCAAAATCATGTGTTGTAGTTGTTCCGGATTCACAGCTATCCCTTGCTATAGGAAATAGAGGGCAAAACGCAAAGTTAGCTGCAAAGCTTACAGGGTTCAAAATAGATATTAAACCTAGCTCAGAATATCATTTAAACGATGATAAAAATCTAGTTGATGATACAAATATTATAGATGAATCTGTAAATGAAGAATTAATAAATATATAAAATTAAAGGGGTGATATTATGCAGAAAAAAATACCTATGCGAATGTGCTGTGGCTGTAATGAAATGAAACCCAAAAGAGAACTTATTAGGATTTTAAAAACACCGGAAGAAGAAATTTTAATAGATATGACGGGGAAAAAAAATGGCCGTGGAGCATACATATGTAAAAATTTAGACTGTTTAAAAGCCGCCCGTAAAACACGACGACTTGAAAGGGCTTTTTCTTGCTCAATAAGCTCTGAAATATATGAGGGGTTGGAAAATGAACTTTCAAAACAAACTGATTAATCTTTTAACTATATGTCGCAAATCTGGAAACTTAACTTTAGGATTTGACATGGTAAAAGAAACTATAAAAAATAAAAAGGCAAAAATCATATTGTTATCAAGTGATTGCTCACCAAAAACAATAAAAGAAATAAAATTTGCTATTGGTAGTGAAAATATCGAAATAGTTTCATTAAAAGAAACTATGGATGAATTAAAGATATTTTTAGGTAAAAGAGTTGGGGTTATGTCTATTTGTGATAAGGGTTTTGCGGAAAAGATTTTAACCTATAGCAAGGAAATATAAGATTATTGCAAATATATTTTGCATTTACATAGAAAGTTTGATGTATTAACAAGGAGGCTTTTGTACCTATGACAAAAAAAGTTAAATTAGCAGATTTGGCAAAAGATTTAAACGTGGCTAGTCAAGAAATAATTGATTTTCTTTCTCAAGTTCAGGAAACTGAAACCAAGAAAAAAGTTGGAACAGTTTTGACAGAGGAAGAATTAAATATAGTATTAGAACAGTATACTCAAAAAAATGAAGTAAAAGACTTTAATGATTATTTTAATTCAAAAAATGAAAAAACGGAAAATGATGTTAAGGAAGTTGCGGTTGAAGAAAAACCAAATGTAAATAATGAAAAACATGAATCTATTGAGCCTAAAAAAACAGAAATAAAACCAGAAGTAAAAAAAGAATCTCAAATAAATCAAGCACAAAATAAATCGAATTTCGTTAGGAGTGAAAAGCCATTGATAAAAGAAAATAACAATGACAAAAAAGAGGTAAAAATTGAATCAAATACAAGTTCAAAACCTCAAAATACAAGTGATAAAATAGGTAAGTTTAATCAAAAAATAGTTTCAAGAGATAACACAAGAAAAGATCAAAAACCTCTTCAAAAAACTGAAAATAAACCTCAAAACAACAATAATCAAGCTAAAACTGAAAAAACAAAATTAAATGTTAATCTTGCAAACTCAAAAACTGAAAAAACAGTTAGAACCGTTGATACAAGAGGAAGCTATGTAGAACTCGATAAGTATAACGAAAAATATGAGCAAATAGCCTCATCAGGAAAGCAGCATACAAAGGATAATTATGCAAAAAAACAAAAAATAAATCAGAAATCCGCACAAAAAAACAAGCACGTAATGAGTAAAAAAGAAACTGAAACAGAAAAATTACGTCGTTTAGAACTTGAAAGAGCAAGAAAACAACAATTAAAAGTATATATTCCAGATATAATTGTTGTTGGAGAACTTGCAACTAGATTAAAGGTAACAGCAACAGATGTTATAAAAAAACTTATGGGATTAGGAATAATGGCCACAATAAATCAAGAAATTGATTTTGATACAGCTGCACTCATTGCAGAAGAATTAGGGGCAAAAGTAGAAAAGGAAGTTATAGTTACCATCGAAGAACGTCTTATAGATGATAGTGATGACGAAGATGGTTACTTAGAAGAAAGAAGTCCTATTGTTGTAGTTATGGGACACGTTGACCATGGTAAAACATCACTTCTTGATAGAATAAGAGATGCAAATGTAACTGCTTCTGAAGCAGGCGGAATTACTCAGCATATAGGTGCTTATAAAGTAAAAGTAAATGGTAAATATATAACTTTTCTTGATACACCAGGACATGAAGCTTTTACATCTATGAGGGCTAGAGGAGCTTCTGTAACAGATATAGCTATACTTGTAGTAGCAGCAGATGATGGTATAATGCCTCAAACTATAGAAGCTATAAATCATGCAAAAGCTGCAAATGTTTCTATAATCATCGCTATAAACAAGATGGACGTTGAGGGTGCAAATCCAGATAGAGTAAAACAAGAACTTACAGAACATGGTTTGGTTATAGAAGAATGGGGCGGAGACATAATATGCGTACCTGTTTCTGCAAAAACTGGGCAGGGTATGGATGACCTTCTTGAAAATGTTTTGTTAGTATCTGAAATAAAAGAACTAAAAGCAAACCCAAATCGTCTTGCAAAAGGAACAGTAATAGAGGCTAGATTAGATAAAGGTAGAGGAACAATAGCTACATTATTAGTTCAAAATGGTACATTGCACCAAGGAGATGTAATCATTGCTGGTTCTTCTGTTGGTCGTGTAAGAGTTATGACAAATGATAAAGGTAAAAAGGTTAAAACTGCTGGTCCTTCAGTTCCTGTAGAAATAACAGGCTTGACCGAAGTTCCTTCTGCAGGAGATGTATTTAATGCAGTTGAGGATGAAAGACTAGCTAGAGAGCTTGTTGAGCAAAGAAAACATGAAGCTAAACAACAACAATTCCAATCATTCCAAAAAATAACTCTAGATAATCTATTTAGTCAGATTGCTCAAGGTGATATAAAAGAACTACCTTTAATAGTAAAAGCTGACGTTCAAGGTTCAGTTGAAGCAGTTAAGCAATCTCTTGAAAAATTGTCAAATGAAGAGGTTAGAGTTCGTGTTATTCATGGTGGTGTTGGAACTATATCAGAAAGTGATGTTATGCTTGCAAATGCATCAAATGCTATTATAATTGGATTTAATGTTAGACCAAATCCAGAAGTTACTGAAAGTGCTTTTGATTCAGGTGTAGATATAAGATTATATAGAATTATATATGATGCAATTGAAGAAATCCAAACAGCTATGAAGGGTATGTTAGCACCTAAATTTAAAGAAACTGTATTAGGACGTATAGAAGTAAGACAGGTTTACAAAATAACAAATGTAGGAATGATTGCTGGTTGCTATGTTTTAGATGGAAAAGTTAATAGAAAATGTGAAATTAGAGTTGTTCGTGATGGTGTTGTTGTAGCTGAAGATAAAATAGATAGTTTAAAAAGATTTAAAGAAGATGCAAAAGAAGTTGCAAAGGGTTATGAATGTGGTATAGGATTAGAACGTTTTAATGACATAAAAGACGGAGATATATTTGAAGCATTTATAATGGAAGAATGTACAGAATAAAAACTTAAAAGGAGTATTACTATGTCTAGTTTTAAGGCTGGTCGTATGACTGAAGATGTAAAAAGAGAATTAACTGCTATTTTAAGAGAGTTAAAGGATCCTAGAATAGATAAAATGCTTACTATAGTTCATGTGGAATTATCAAATGATTTATCTCATTGTAAGGTTTATGTTTCTTGTTTTGAAGGAATAGATAGAGCAAATGAATCAGTAAAAGGTCTTATAAGTGCTAGTGGATTTATAAGACGTGAACTTTTTAGCAGATTAAAAATGAGAATAAGCCCATCATTACATTTTATTGCTGACGACTCTATAAAAAGAAGTTCAGACATAAATCTTACAATAAAAGGTTTTGAAAAATAGGAGGATACTATGAAAATTCAATATTTAGAAGCATCCGATTTTATAAAAAAGTGCAAAGATGTTTATATATTATCTCACCAGTCACCAGATGGTGATACTCTTGGTTCTGCATTTAGCTTGTATTATGCATTTAAAGAACTAGGCATACGATCTAAAGTTATTTGTCCAGATAGTTTTCCAGAAAGATATGAATTTATTTATGATGACTATATTGATGAAGACTTTGAACCACATAATATAATAGCTGTGGATATTGCAGATACTACTTTGCTAGGTGCTTTAGAAAGCATTTATAAAAATCGAGTACAACTATGTATTGACCATCATGTATCAAATGTATTATATGCAGATACTACTTTGCTTGTTGCTGAAGCATCGGCAACTTGTGAGGTTATGTATGAATTATACTCTAAAATGAAGTTAAAAATAACTAAAAAAATGGCTGAATGTATTTATGTGGGGATTGTTACTGATACAGGTTGTTTTAAATATTCAAATACAACATCTAGAACACATCAAATAGCCAGTGAATTAATGTCTATGCACAGTGATTTAAATTATTCAAAAATTGCTAGAGATATGATAGATGTAAAAAGTAAAAGTAGATTAAAAATGGAACAACATGTAGTTGATTTTATGGAATATTATTTAGAAGATAAATGTACAATTATTGCAATTACTCAAGATGTAATGGATAAAACAGGAGTAGAACATTCTGAGTTTGAAGGGATATCCGGATTGCCTTTACAAGTTAAAGGTGTTGAAGTTGCAGTTACCATAAAAGAACGTGCAGAAAACGAATATAAAATATCAATGCGTTCCGCAAACCATCTAAATGTATCTGAAATATGCAAAAAATTTGGCGGTGGTGGACATGTAAAAGCCGCAGGATGTTTAATAAAAAAACCACTTGAAGAGACAAAAAAGCTTATTATTGAATCTATACAAAATGCATTGGAGGGTAAAAATTGAACGGTATAATTTGTATAAATAAGCCGATAGATTTTACGTCTTTTGATGTTGTAGCGAAATTAAGAGGAATATTGAAAATAAGAAGAATAGGCCATGCTGGCACTCTAGATCCTATGGCGACAGGTGTTTTACCTGTTTTTGTAGGAAAGGCCACTCGTGCTTGTGATATAATTCCTATAAATGAAAAAAGCTACTGTGCAAAGTTTATGTTAGGGTTAACGACAGATACACAGGATATTACAGGAGAGATAGTATCAAAATCTAAAGTAAATGTAAAAAAAGAAGATATTGAAAAGGCGTTAAAATTTTTAGAGTCGAAAACTACTCAAATTCCACCTATGTTTTCGGCAGTATCTGTAAATGGTCATAGATTATATGAATTAGCTCGAAAAGGAATAGAGATAGAAAGACAAGAGAGAGAAATTTTAATAAACAAATTACAACTAAATGATTTTGATGAGAGTTCAAATCAAGGAAAAATTCTTATAGAATGTTCAAAAGGCACATATGTCAG
>JAEXNS010000134.1 GCA_023439605.1 Bacillota bacterium
TGTCTCAGCAATTTGCTTAAGTTAACGACATTGTCCTTCCGCCAAGGTAGATGAGGCAATAAGTGAAGCGAAAATACCTTTTCTAAACTGTTTAGGATAATTATACCTCAAACTTAAAAAGGATGCAATAAAAAACAACACTTTTCATGTTACTTTTGCATCCCTTTTATTTATCAAAATGTTAATTCGGATTTTTATAAGGCCAATCTTCCCAATCATCACTATTGTAAATTCTATCTATTTCTTTCTTTGTATAATACCAATCTAAATCATCAAAAAAATAATCATTTGGATGTACTTTAAAATATTCATAAAGTATTTTCAAAATCATATCCTCACTACCTGAAATATCCTCAATGTGTAGTACTTTTCCTAAATCACTATCTATCCATTCCTCATAAGTTCTATCTGGTGGATTAGATTCACCGTATAAATACATTACAAATCCTTTTTCAGAGCCCTGATATTCACTGACACCACAAGTATAAAACTTTCTTCCTCTCTTGTTTTTTTCTGACATACCATAATAATAACCCAGTTTATCTAAAATAGAGCTCATTAATTTTTTTGTTTCCTCTAGATTCATTTTATCTTTTTTCCTTAAAATTATACCGTCTAACCCCATTTTACTCAACTACCTTTCCTGTTGCAGATTTTTCTATGATGTAATAATCAGCGTTTTATATTCAGGTTATTACATCTTTGGATAGGTTATAATAAAAAATCGTCATTTTTTTAATTTGATAATTTTTTATTTTAGGATTTTTATTCACCTTCTTAGGTTTTTGCTTTTTTATTCCTCTACCTCTTGCTTTTTATTCTTCATTTGCTTGAATTCTAATTGAATACACCCACACCGTTGAAACGGAATTTGCCATTTTAAGAAGTGGCTGTAGATAACCACAACTACTTATTGGAGTGTCATTGAGTTAAATTAGGGTTTTTGTAGCACCAATGATTCCACTTACCACTATCATAAATACTTTCTATATCTTCTTTAGTATAAAACCAATCTTCTTCAGCATAAAAAAATTCAGCAGGATGAAGGCGAAAGTATTTATGAAGTATCTTAAGAACACTATCTTCACAGTCAAATAAATCTTCAATTAATATAGCCACATACAGATTAGTTGATATCCACGAAAAATCGTCGTTATCCATATATTCAGATTTAGGCTTATCAAAAATATACATACAGAAATTAGAATTACATTCAATGTCATTAATTCCAAGTTGAAAACCACTAGACTCATCAGATATTGGATCTACACAATAATTAAACCCAAGAGAGTCCATGATATTAGATATTTCTCTAAGTGCACTTTGAGGATTGAAAAGAGCAACTTTCTTTAAGATCATTCCTGACGTACTCATTTTGTCATCACCTCAATCAGCTTTTCGAGTCTGTCAACCACTATAACTCCTTTATTTTGTATATCAATGAACAATTGCTTACTATAGTTGACACCACCTTCCCGCACATAAAGAATAACTTGCTTGTTGTCAAAATTAAAAAAATTTGCATTAGTTGGGTTTGTATACTTATCGAATTGCGAAGCACTCGTAACAGAATTGGATGAATTTTTAACTTCAATGATAAAGCGATCTGTTGCAACATCTATATCGCCCATTTGGTTTCCTTGTTTTCCGCTTTAGAAATCGAAAACCTTTAAGCAGAATGATTCGACTGTTCCCAAATCATTTTCAATGATATCCTGAAATGTTTTTGCCTCCGAAATTTCTCCTTTCGTTACCTTTCCTGCTTCAGCATTTTTCAAAATAGTGTCCACCGCATTCTGCCTATCGGATGCACTTTGTTTAGGAATTCGAGCTTGCTTTCCATAAAAGTTTTTATAATCATTATAGTTTGCAGTTTCTTTTACAATCTCGCCTAAAAATTGTCCATCTTTTATTTTATTAACTATTTCATACGCCTTATCCATATCACCAAGTCTATCATATGCAATCTTAAACTCTTTTGTGTTTGTATTTATACAATCAACAATGTTCAATATTTCTGATGGTTTATCACCAGTATCAACCTCTATTGTATGTCCATAAATATTTAACTCTATCGTTTTTATAGCCTTATTTATTGATGTCTTTAGTTGAATAAATTTTTGATATCCACCTTTTATAGCCATCAAAAGCAAATCTTTTATATCCGTAAAATTAGATATCTTTGAAGTTTTACTTAAATATAAAACTTCAACCAATTCTTTTTTCATTGGAGCACTATACTCTTCAACTATTAGACTGCTGTATTCATCTTCAAGCCATTCATCATCAACTGATAAAGGATCTTCATATATTTGTTCTTCTACTATGTCTGGAATTTCATCTTCATTTGAATCAGGTATATAACTCCAGTCATAATAAGGTATTATCATTTGCTCCGTATCTACACCTATAAACTCAGCCATAGAGCCATTACTAAGTAAGATTGACACATTCAGAATTTATTATAACATTTTTCGCTATTATAATTCCATTTACATCAACATTTTCAGCTGAAATTTCAACTGTACCAAAAGGTGCATAAATAAGCCCATTAAGATTTATGTTTTCACTTTCTATATTGATATTTCCATACTTAGAATACATAACAACATCATTAGCGTTTTTTACATTACCTTTAATATTCATGTCATTCATTGCCATCATCCCAGAATTGAGTGCTATATTTGCATCTAAGTTCAAATCACCATATATATTTAGTGGTTTATCAATATTTATATTTACAGCACTTTCATCATCTAATATTTCTCAATATTATAACACAAAAAACGCCATATGTAAAGCGTTGCTATTTTATTTTAAAATTTCCACAATTGTATTATACATCATAATAAATTTATGTGAAATATATTTAAACATCACTTTATATACTTTATATTAAAAATACATAAATTAAAAAACCTATAAAGATTACTTTTAAATAATCTTTATAGGTTTTATTTTTAATGAGATGTTTCTAGTATTCCTCTTCTTCCTCATTTTGTAAAGCGTCATATCCTCTTTCACCAGTACGAACTTTTATTACATCCTCAACATCATAAACAAATATTTTTCCATCACCAATTTTACCTGTATATAATGCAGCTTTTGCTGTTTCAATAACTAATTCAACTGGAACTTTTGTTATAACCACTTCTACTTTCATACGTGGAAGTAATGTAACACTATCTCTTTTTACACCACGATAGTATTCTTCATGGCCTTTTTGCATTCCATATCCCATAACGTTTGTAACTGTTATACCTGTAACACCAATATTATTTAAGGCATCCTGTAAATCTTGTAGTTTGTTTTGTCTGCATATAATAACTACTTTTGTTAATTTTACTTCTGTATTATTTGCTGATTTGTTTTCTGATTTTACCTCAGCTTTTTTAACTACAGGAGCTGGAGCTGTTACTTGTTCAACTTTAATTACACCAGCTTTTGCTTCTGCTTTTGCCATATGTGTAGTAACTGGAGCTGCCATAAAGTCTGCATAAGATGATTCCAATCCATGTTCTGTTGTATCCAAGCCAAGAACTTCCTCTTCTGCTGAAGCTCTTAAGCCAATTGTTTTCTTAATTAAAAAGAATACTATTGCCATACACACACCTACAAAAATAGAAACTGATGCAACACCTACAAATTGAACTACTGTTCTGTCAATACTTCCTGTTGTAAACAATCCACCTTCTCTAGCAAATAATCCTACTGCTATTGTTCCAAAAGAACCACATACAAAATGAACTCCTACAGCACCAACTGGATCGTCTATTTTTAAAACTTTGTCTATAAACTCAATACCAACAACAACTAGTACGCCTGCTATTAAACCTATGATAGCTGCTGCCCATGGATCAACAGCGGAACATCCTGCTGTAATAGCAACCAATCCTGCAAGGGAACCATTTAAAGTCATAGAAACGTCAGGTTTTTTATATTTTATCCATGTAAATACCATAGCTGCTATTGTTGAGCAAGCCGCTGCAATGTTTGTTGTCATGAAAACGTTTGAGACATCTATCATTTGTTCATTTGATGCTATTCCATAACTTGAAGCTGGATTAAATCCAAACCAACCAAACCATAAAATAAATACGCCTAGTGCACCTAAAGTTAAACTATGTCCTGGTATAGCTTTTGGATTACCTTTTTTATCGTATTTTCCAATACGAGGACCAAGTATTTTTGCACCAATCAATGCAGATATTCCACCTGTCATATGAACTGCTGTTGAACCTGCATAGTCATGGAAACCTGTCCAACTACCAAATTCAAAAGTAGATAACCAACCGCCACCCCATATCCAGTGACCTTCAATTGGATAAATAACTGCACTGATAACTATACTATATACTAAGTAAGATATAAACTTCGTTCTTTCTGCCATAGCACCAGATACTATTGTCGCTGCTGTAGCACAAAATACTGTATTGAAAATAACATGAGTGAAAAGTGGAACATCGCCTGTGTCATAATTACCTTGTATAAAAAAATCAAATCCACCAAAGAATCCATTTGCATCACCATACATCATGCCATATCCGATAAGCCAAAATACAAATGATCCAAAAGCAAAATCCATTAGGTTTTTCATAATGATATTACCAGCATTTTTAGCTCTTGTAAAGCCTGTTTCAACCATTGCAAATCCTGCTTGCATAAAAAATACTAGAGCAGTTCCAAAAAGCAACCAAAGAGTGTTAATTCCTGAAAATTCCATAAAATTTCCTCCTATCATTATCGATCTCATTAATTTATAACAAGATCTGCTTATAATAAATCTTCAATTAAAAACTTATATAAACATCAACGTAAATAGTCTTTAAAAGAACGATTGATATTACATAATGAAAATAAATTTGCTGGTACCTAGCATAAATATTATTATGTAAAAAAACAAAAGATGCTGTGGGTAAATTGAACCCACAGCATCTTTGCTGTCTATGCTTTTAGTATAAACTCTATTTTTTAATTTGTCAATAGATTTTTTTAAATTTTTTTATTTTTTTGAAATTTAAATTCAGATAACTTGCAAAAATAAAGTTTTATCCTTAATTTTCATAATTTTCATTCCCTGACATTATTAAATTTACACCTGATTTTTATTTAATATTTCGTGTATGTGTTGTTCCTTGTATTTCCCAGCTTATTTATTCAAGTTTACAAGGCCATACTTGCAAAATCACGATAATTCGACTTAAAAAAATTAGATTATTAAGTAAAATCACTATATTTATTTATTTTTTTAAAAATACTATTGACATATTCAAAATTAAATTGTATATTATATATATGGACAATGGTGTTCGTTAAATATCTGTAATAATGAAGTTTGTTCAATGACTTCTTGCATTATTATTGATAGTTAACGAACATTTTTGATTAATTAATCAAAAAAAATTGTTTCCAAAGTTAAAAAAACAAAAAATTTAAAATAAATAAGGAGTGACGCTAAATGGATAACTTCAGAAATCAAAATCCATTTGAACCCCAAGGGTTATACGATCCAAGATTTGAACACGATAATTGTGGAATTGGATCAGTTGTCAATATTAAAGGAACAAAAACAAGAGATGTTGTAGAAAAAGCTCTACAAATAGTTGAAAACCTAGAGCATCGTGCCGGTAAAGATGCCGAAGGAAAAACTGGTGACGGAGTAGGAATATTACTTCAAATTTCACATAATTTTTTCAAAAAGGCAGTTGAAAAAATCAATATCAATATAGGCGACGAGAGAGATTACGGCGTTGGAATGTTCTTTTTTCCACAAGATGAAATGATTCGTAACCAATCTAAAAAATTTTTTGAAATAGTAGTTGAAAAAGAAGGCATGGAGCTTTTAGGATGGAGAGAAGTGCCTGTAAATCCAAATGTTTTAGGAAAAAAAGCTTTTGACCATATGCCTTTTATAATGCAAGCATTTATAAAAAGACCTAAAAACTGCAAAAAAGGGTTGGATTTTGATCGTAAACTATATATAGCAAGACGTGTTTTTGAGCAAAGCAATGAAGAAACTTATGTTGTTTCACTATCTAGTCGTACTATTGTTTATAAAGGAATGTTTTTAGTTAAGGAACTAAGACTGTTTTTTGACGATTTACAAAGTGAAGATTATGAATCCGCAATAGCTACTGTTCATTCTCGTTTTAGTACAAATACCAGTCCAAGCTGGCAAAAAGCACATCCAAACAGAATAATAGTTCACAATGGCGAAATAAATACTATTACTGGAAACGTAGATAAAATGACTGCACGTGAAGAAAACATTTCTTGTGCTGTTTTAAAAGACCATATGCACAAAGTTCTACCTATAATAGATACAAAAGGTTCTGACTCTGCAAGACTTGACAACGCTCTTGAATTTTTACTCATGGCAGGAATGGAATTGCCACTTGCTGTTATGATAACTATTCCTGAACCTTGGAACTACAATAAAACAATGTCAAGATCCAAAAGAGATTTTTATCAATATTATGCAACTATGATGGAGCCTTGGGACGGTCCTGCATCAATCCTATTTTCTGATGGAGATGTTATGGGTGCAGTACTTGATAGAAACGGATTACGTCCTTCTCGTTACTATATTACATCTGACGACCAATTAATTTTATCTTCTTAAGTTGGAGTTTTAGATATTCCACCTGAAAAGGTAGTCAAAAAAGATAGACTTAAACCTGGAAAAATGCTATTAGTAGACACAATAAAAGGTGAACTAATAGATGATAATGATTTAAAATCATACTATGCTTCAAAACAACCTTATGGCGAATGGTTGGATACAAACTTAATTAGACTACGTGACTTACATATACCAAATAAAAAAGTTGAAAGCTACACACACACTGAACTACAAAAACTTCAAAAAGCTTTTGGTTATTCATATGAGGATATAAAAACAGCATTAATCCCTATGGCAAAAACAGGACAAGAACCTGTAACAGCAATGGGTGCTGACTCCCCTCTACCACCGCTTTCAAAAGTAAATCCTCCCTTGTTTAATTATTTTAAACAGTTATTTGCACAAGTAACAAATCCTCCTTTCGATGCAATTCGTGAAGATGTTGTAACTTCAACTAGCGTTTATATAGGCGAAGAAGGCAATATTTTAGAGGAAAAAGCAAAAAATTGTCGTGTTTTAAAAGTAAGAAATCCAATTTTAACAAGTACAGATATGTTAAAAATAAAAAACATGAAGGAAGAAGGATTTAATGTAGGTGTAATTTCTACTATTTACTATAAAAACACTTCTCTTGAAAAAGCAATTCATCATTTATTTATTGAAGCAGATAGAGCATATAAAGATGGTGCAAATATATTGATTTTATCTGACCGTGGTGTAGACGAAAATCATGTTGCTATCCCTTCATTACTTGCCGTATCAGCTATGCAACAGCATTTAGTTTCGACTAGAAAAAGAACTGCACTTGCTTTAATTCTTGAAAGTGCAGAACCTAGAGAAGTACATCATTTTGCTACTTTGCTTGGATATGGTGCATGTGCAATAAATCCATACTTAGCCCACGATACAATTAGAGATTTAATCCATAATAAAATGCTTGATAAAGACTACTATGCTGCTGAGTATGATTATAATAAAGCAATTTTAAAAGGTATAGTTAAAATAGCTTCTAAGATGGGGATTTCAACTATACAATCTTACCAAGGCTCAAAGATTTTTGAAGCAATAGGTATTAACAAAGACGTTGTAGACAAGTATTTCCCTAACACAGTTAGCCGAGTTGGTGGAATTACTTTAGATGATATAAGTAAAACAGTTAAAAAACTTCATTCATCTGCTTTCGACCCACTTGGTTTGGATGTAAATCAAGAAATAGAAAGTCTAGGTACACATAGATTACGTGCAAAACAAGAAGAACATTTGTACAACCCAAAAACAATTCATTTACTACAACAATCCACAAAAATGGGCGACTATAATCTATTTAAAGAATATTCAAAAGCTATAAATGATGAAAATAGAACTGTTTATTTAAGAGGAATTTTTGACTTCAATTTTGATGAAAATGGTGGAATTCCAATTGAGGAAGTAGAAAGCGTTGAATCAATAGTTAAGAGATTTAAAACAGGTGCTATGTCATATGGTTCTATCTCTCAAGAAGCACATGAAACTCTAGCTATTGCTATGAATACAATTGGAGGAAAATCAAACAGTGGCGAAGGTGGAGAAAGCTTAGAAAGACTAGGTACAAACAAATCATCTGCTATTAAGCAAGTTGCCAGCGGTAGATTTGGTGTAACTTCAACATACTTGGTTAATGCTCAAGAAATACAAATTAAAATGGCACAAGGTGCAAAACCAGGTGAAGGTGGACAGTTGCCAGCGGCAAAAGTTTATCCTTGGGTTGCAAAAACAAGACACGCAACTCCTGGAGTTGGTTTAATATCCCCTCCTCCTCATCATGATATCTATTCTATCGAAGATCTAGCACAATTAATTTATGACTTAAAAAATGCAAATAAATTTGCTCGTATTTCAGTTAAACTTGTTTCAGAAGCAGGCGTAGGAACAATAGCAGCTGGTGTTGCAAAAGCTGGTGCTGGAGTTATATTAATTTCAGGTTTCGATGGCGGAACAGGTGCAGCACCTAAAAACTCCATTTACAATGCTGGGCTTCCATGGGAACTAGGAATTGCAGAAACACATCAAACTTTAATGCTTAATGGATTACGTTCAAAAGTAGTTTTAGAAACTGATGGTAAATTAATGACTGGTAGAGATGTCCTAGTTGCGGCTTTGCTTGGTGCTGAAGAATACGGTTTTGCAACTGCACCTCTTGTAACTATGGGCTGTGTTATGATGAGAGTTTGCGATTTGGATACTTGTCCTGTTGGAATTGCAACCCAAAATCCAGAATTACGTAAACGCTTCAAAGGACGACCAGAATATGTTATTAACTTTATGCACTTTATTGCACAAGAGCTAAGAGAATACATGGCAAAACTAGGCGTTAGAACAATGAGCGAGCTTGTAGGTCGTTCAGATTTATTGAAATTAAAATCATTTGATAACAATCATAAAGCAAGTAAAATGGACTTGTCCTCTATAATAAATAATCCATTTTTAAATTCAGACGAACCAAAATCTTTTGTAAGTGAAGATTTATATAATTTTGAACTTGAAAATACTATAGATGAAAAAGTTATTATAAAACAGATGAAAACAGCACTTCAAAAACGTCAACCAAAAGCTATAGATATTAAAGTATCTAATATTGATAGAACTTTAGGAACTTTATTTGGTTCAGAAATAACAAGAACTATTAAAGAAAAACTTGAAGATGACTTCTACAAAGTAAAATGTACTGGTAGTGGCGGACAAAGTTTTGGTGCTTTTATTCCAAGTGGTTTGACTCTTGAACTTGAAGGGGACAGCAACGACTACTTTGGAAAAGGTTTATCCGGTGGTAAGTTAGTAGTGTATCCACCAAAAGCATCTTTGTTTAAACAAGACGAAAACATAATCATTGGAAACGTTGCTTTGTACGGTGCTACTAGTGGTAAAGCTTTCATTAATGGTGTTGCAGGTGAACGTTTCTGTGTAAGAAACTCTGG
>JAEXNS010000168.1 GCA_023439605.1 Bacillota bacterium
AGTTATAGTCCCCGTGAATATAGGGGTTGTAATTATGACGTATGAGATAAGCGTTCATAATCAAGTAATGTTATAGTCCCCGTGAATATAGGGGTTGTAATTGACAAAAGAGGATAATTTACCAGCAACGCCCGACGTTATAGTCCCCGTGAATATAGGGGTTGTAATGGCGAGCCTATGAAATGGCTCTGTTATGTGGTTTGAATAGCTGAAAATGCGAATGTGTAAATACCATAATTTTCGCTACAATTCAAGTACATATTTAAGTTATTTATTTTTTTGTTTACTTCATATTCGCATTATATTATTGAAATTTAAATGTAAGTAATTTTTCAACTAATTTAATTGTAGGCTCATCATGAGTAGGTATTTTGATCTTATTATCTTTATCTTTATCTTTATCTTTATCTTTTTGTAGCTTTTTTAAATGTATAATATTATCTGATTCTACAGAATTCAACTCAAAATTATAATTATTATTGTCCTTTTTTCCAGTGAACTTAATTTTAATTCCATGTTGTTTTTCTAAAATTTCTATTATTGATTTTGTAACGGAGTTCTGACGTTTTAAATCATAAGCTAACAAAATTCTTATTCTATTTATTAACTCAATAATATCACTTTGGGGGGTGTTTTTATCATTATATTGATTCATATGATTTAAATGTGCTACTGAATTTCTTATTTTCATAAAATTATAAATATCATTAGAATCAAATGAACATAAAAAAGCAAATAATTGTTTAGATTCAAGATTCAGTTTTAAACTTAATTTAGAAACTACTTTACCTTTGCTAAATATTGCATCTACGTCATCATTAATATGGTTAAGTTCTTTTAAAGCTATCATCATAAAATACATATCTCTTTCCCAATCCTCTGCAAAGGATGCCAAACGGCTAATGATATCTAGATATATTTTATAAACTTTATAAAGAGTCTCAAAAGTCAATTTATGACGTAAATGTTCATACTCCTTTATTTTTTTTACAAGTTTCTCGTATTCTTCTAATTTATCCATATCATCTTTATTTTTGATATTAATAATTTTTTTACTTACAAGTTCACGATGTAAGTCATGAACTTTTTTTTGCTTATCTTGAATAGACTTAGGTGTTTCGTCATTAATAAGTTTAGTTGAATCTATCATTTTTAAGTAATTATTAAAGTCTTTTTTTTTTATTTTATAATCAGTTGAAAACATTACTTTAAATAAAGCCATAATACCAGAACGCCCCATTAAAGACATACTTCTATGAGCAATAGGTGTTTTCTTATCTGATTGGTAATATAATTTGCAATTATTGTTAAAATTTTTATCTTCAAAGAAATATTTAAAATGATTTTCTAATTCATTTTTAAAATGTTCATCTGCTGTTTGAAGAGGTATAGTGTATTGTACTAAAGTAATTAGTTCTTCAACTGCCATTAAAGTATTTTCTTTTGTTGAGGTTCTATATCTTATAATTTGATGAAGTAAGTTATTTAATTCTCGTTGCTCAAGAACACGCAGAAAGGTATAGAAATTTAAATTGTTTTCAAAACTTGAATTAACATTCATTTTTAAAATGGTATTATTTTTATTAAATAAATTTTCCAAGGTTTCCAAGCTTGAATTTACTAATTTTTCAGAAAAAATCAATTTATACTTGTAATTTTTTAATTTATCTTCAAGATAATCATCAAAGGCAAGTAAAAATATATCTTTTATAAAATCCAAATAATAATTTTCATGCTTAGCATCTTCGTCATTTTCATAGATAGACTGCAAACGTTGCAAGTTTTGAAAATAATCATTTAATGATGTAAATTTATTGTCGTAAAATGGCATGTTTTCATAACGATATTGATGTTCTTTTTTTGCTTTTTGTCGATTCCATTCTTTAGTTGTTTTTATATACTTAATCAAATAACTTTCATTTTTAAATACATATGGCAAAAAACAATGATAGTATATAAGTTGCAATAAATTTTTATAAGCAAGTTGTCCATCATTTTCAGCATCAGTATCAAGTGTTTTTATCCATTTTATTTTTTCATCTTTTACAGTTGCGTTTGAAAGATTACAGCCTCTTTTATAAATATTTTTAAAAGATGGTGACATAGGATACTGTGGGGAATACAATTGGAAATCAAAAGAATTTCCTTGAAATATATTTTTAAGTAATTCAAAAGAGCAATATTCAGTTATTCCACTACTCCTTATCTGTTCTTTAAAACGTTCTTGAATGCTATCTAAATCTCTTTTAAGTAATTCTTTTATAAAGTCTAGGCTAGTATTTTTATCATTATTATTACCATCATTAAATAAATTTTTTAATTCATTTTTTTTAAAATGAAAAACGTTATTTCTAATTGGATATATAATTTCTTTTTTTAAATTTTGTATTAGATCTTCAAGTTTAGAATCATTATCATCTAGGGTTATAGGAAAGCAAGTTGCTATTTTATATTTTACATCAGATTTGATTGAACCTTGAATATCGCAATCAAGTTTAATATTGCGATTAAGTAAAATATCCCCATTAGCAGATGTATCAATTTTACTCTCATTCTGGCTACCATGATTATAAAAATAATTTAGTTTTGCTATACCACTTGATATAGAAGTTAAAATTTGTTTTTTAAAAGCTTCTTCAACTTGTATTTCAGATAAGCCATCGGAGTTTAATTTTTCTTTTTGCCAACTTGAAGTAGTTTTATCATAAAAATAGTGATGTAACTTACCATACTGGATTAAACCAGCAACCAATTGATTTATGATATGTTTTTGTATATTTTCAGTTACAAATTCATATGCAATATGGTGTCTTATTTTTTCAGGTTTTATTTTCTCGTTATATCCATTTTGATTTTTAGTATTGGATTTTTTGCTGATAACTAAATACCTTCTAAAATGCTCTCTAATTTCATTTAAGTAAAAAGAATCTTGTTCATTTTTATTTTTTATATGGTTAATATAAATGTCCTGATTATAATCAAGTACCATTTGATATAGTTTTTTTGTCATTACTGGTTTATCATTCTCAATTTGATTATTTAAATCTCTTTCAAGATTTTCGTATTTGTATATATCTTTTAAAAACTTATTTTCTTTTATTTCAGCTGTTATAACTCCGTTGTTTATAAAACTAAATAGCCATTTCATTTTTTCTGAATTAGGTTGTAGACTATTATTATCTAAGTCAAAAGGTATTTTATTATTTTTGATGGATTTAACAAGTTTTTCTTTTTTATGAGTAATAACAGTTTGAAAATAATTACGTATATTTTCAAACTCACTTGTTATATCTTCATTTTTAAAATAACATATAAGAATTTCTTCAAGATTTTTTGAATTAGAGTTATATTTTAGTTTTTTACCATAAACGGATAATGTGTTATTTATTATTTTCTTCAGATTTTCATCCTTTTTTTCATAATCAGATAAAGTTGGTTTTTTACGATACAAATCATTTATAGGCATATTTTCAATTAGCATATGTATTATATAATCAATATGTTCTTTTATTTTACCTTTTGAGTCCGGATTAATTAAAATTCTACCTTTTAAAGAACGTTTATGGTCTAGATTTTCTATGATATCTTTTGTTTTATCCGATTTCTCTATAATTTTACTTGTGTTATTAACTTTAGTGGAAATCAATTGCCCTTTAGTTTTATCCCTGTAAAACTGTGCATTACTAGAATTTTTTGTAGCGGTTAACTTCATTGACTTTCCTCCCTAAAAATTATAAAATAATACATTTATTATACAATATTTATTGACATATTGCAAGATTTAATTTACTTTTTTGCAATTAAATTAATTTAAAAATTCAAAAATAATTTATAAATAAAAAAACACGTTAAATAAGACGTGTTTTTTTATTTATA
>JAEXNS010000202.1 GCA_023439605.1 Bacillota bacterium
TCTGCAGAATATGTTGCTTTTGTAAGAGATTTGTTTGATAAAAATAAAATTGTATGGCAAACCGGAGAACTTGGAAGAGTTGATTTAGGTGGTGGCGGTACGGTTGCGGCATATGTTGCAAATTTAAATATAGATACTATTGATGTTGGGGTTCCTGTTTTGTCAATGCATGCTCCTTATGAAGTAGTTTCAAAAATAGACGTTTACATGACTTATAAAGCATTTAGTGCTTTTTTAAACGATAAATCTTAAAACAATAATACCGTCTATATGACGGTATTATTGTTTTATAAGTAAAGTTTACGGTTTTTAAAGGGTTTCGACTCTGTGGAGTCGACCGGGCTTTCCGGTCGCCCTGGACCTTCGGTAAAATGTCTTCACCCTATGCTAAAATTGCCTCAGCAATTTGCTTAAGTTGACGACATTGTTCGGTCGCCCTAGATCTTCGGAAAAACATCCCTGAACTATACATATGGCTTAATAGTAACAAAAATTAAAAGGAAAGATAAATGATGAATAAGATAGTGAGAAATTTAGAACTTAAAAATAAAAAGATAGAATATGAATTAACTATAAAAGATGTTAAAAATATAAATCTTAGAATTTTCCCAAATGGGAAAATCTTTGTTTCGGCAAATAGAGGAGTAAAATTTGAAACAATAGATGAATTTATAATTTCAAAAGCAGATAATATTTTGTCTGTACTAGACAAATTTGGGGATTTAAAAGAGGTTCCGAAAAATAAAAGGCAATATATAAGTGGTGAGACTTTTAAAATACTAGATAAAATAATTTATCTAAAAGTTCATATAGGTAGAGAAGAAAAAGTAAGGTCAGATGGAAAAAATATATATTTAACAGTTAAAGAAACATCTGGCCTTTATGTAAAACAGGCGTTAGTAAATAATTATCTAGACAATCTTTCTAGAGAAATATTTACTAAAATAATGATGGATGTACATCCTATTTTTAAGGAATACAACGTTCCTATTCCTACTTTAAAAATAAAAAACATGAAAACTGTTTGGGGCTCGTGTATGCCGTCAAAAAATCAAATAACATTAAATAAAAAACTTTTGTCAGCACCAGAAATTTGCATTAAATATATAATTATTCACGAATTTTGTCATTTTATACATCAAAATCATTCAAAAGAGTTCCATAGCTTGGTTACGAAAATTATGCCAAACTGGAAAGAATACAAGGATATTCTAAATAAAAATTTTACAAGTGATTTTAATTATTAAAAAATAAATAGAGATTAGGTGTTTACTAATCTCTATTTATTTTTTTATATTCAGCCTATAAAGGTGAAATTTACTATTTTGAAAGGGTTTCGACTCTGCGGAGTCGATCGGGCTTTCCGGTCGCCCTAGATCGTAGGTAAAATATCCCGGACTTATACATATGGCTGAATAGTAACCTTATTTTTTATTTGATTGCTGTTTTAGTAGGTCTCTTATTTCTTTTAATAAAACTACTTCGTCTGAAGGTTTTGGGGGTTCTTTTGGTGCTTCTTTTTTCTTCATAAATTTGTTTATAATTTTTATTAAAATAAATACACAAAAAGCTACTAAAATAAAGTTTATAATTGATTGTAAAAACAATCCTATTGGTATAGATAAACCATCATTACTCCAAGGAATAGAGATAGATAATCCACTAATGTTTATGCCTCCTATTATAGTACCCAATAAAGGTGTTATGATATCATTTACAAGAGATGTCACTATTGCAGTAAACGCACCTCCAATAATTATACCTACTGCTAAGTCAATAACATTTCCACGAGATATAAACTGCTTAAATTCGTTGATAAAACCTTTTGATTTTTCAACAGATTTTTTTAAATCTTCTTTTTTTGCCATTTACAAATCAATCCTTCCAGTAATTTAATTAAAATACTTCGCTTAAAATTTTACTATTCAGCCACTAAAGTAAAGTTTACGGTTTCGCAAGGGTTTCGACTCTGCGGAGTCGACCAAGCTTTCCGGTCACCCTGGACCTTCGGTAAAATATCTTTGCTGGCTGAATAGTAACCTTAAAATATTATATCATAAATTTACTTAAAAATCTATGATTAGTAATTACTAAAAATATTTTAGTTAGATTAGTTAATATAATTGTTTTAAACACCAATTTAAATTTATTTGAAAAATAAAGATTTTATTTCCTAAACAGTATTTACAAATGAAAATTAATATAGTATAATTAGTAAAAAAATAAGGAGGGATTTTGATGAAAATAGAACAAATCATATATAAAGAACAAAAATTTAATAAAAAAATCGAACTATCTGAAAATGCACAATTAGTTTTATTATTTGGTTCTAGAAATTTAATAGAAGATAAAGAAATATTTTTGACAATAAAAGAAAAATTTAAAAATGCATATATAATGGGAAGTTCTACAGCAGGAAATGTTGAAAATTTGCAAATAAGTGACGAACAAATAAATATAACAGCAATTTATTTTGAAAAGTCACGTATAATTTGCGGTAGTGTTGACTTAGAAGATTTTGAAGATGATATGAAAGCATCAATAAAAATGATAAATGGCATTGAAAAAGAAAATCTAAAGTCGATATTTTTATTAACTGAAGGTTTAAATATAAATGCTGGAAGATTTGTTGAAGGTCTCAAAAACTCCTTAGATGTTAGTGTAAAAGTAGTTGGTGGTCTTGCCGGAGATGGAGCAGATTTTAAAAAAACATCAATAATTGCAAATGACTATGCAAAAAGTAATTGTGTAGTCTATGTTGCATTTTATGATAATATAAATGTTGGTTGTTGTGCATATGGTGGATGGACAACTTTTGGTATAGAAAGAATTGTTACAAAATCAAAAGGAAAAAAAATATATACAATAGATGGTCAGCCAGCAGTAAACCTATATAAAGCTTATTTAGGTGAGGACGATATAAATAAATTATCAGAAAATTTAGATATTTTGAGGTTTCCAATGGCTTTTAGGAAAAACGAAACGGACGAATATTTTATAAGAACTGTCTTAGGTATAGATGAAAAAACTGGTGCTTTAGAATTTAAGGCTGATATTCCGGAATCATCGACGTGTAAATTAATGAAAGCAAATAAAGAAAAATTAATTGAAGGTGCCGCTATTGCAACACAAAATAGTTACTCTTGTATGAACAACAAAGTTGATTTAGCATTGATAGTAAGTTGTTTTGGGAGAAGGTATATATTGCACAATAGAATAGATGAAGAATTGGATGCTATACAAAGTGTAATTGGCAAAGATGTTATGATTTCAGGGTTTTTTTCATATGGAGAAATAGGACCTCAAAAAGAAAATACATATAGTGAAATGCACAATCAAACATTAACCGTGATGTTATTATCTGAAGATTAATGGAGTGATATTATGGAATTAAATAAATTGTTTAAAAAACAACTAATCAAAACTGGACAAATAACTGAAAATATAAATGATACAGATGAAATGTTAGAAACTGATGATAAAAAAAGAAAACTATTAGAAATAATAAATGATACTTACAACGAGTTTGAAGAAGATAGGGATTTTCTTGAAAGAAGTATAGATATAAGCTCAAAAGAATACATGGAGAGATTAGTTCAAATAAAAAATTTACAAACATCTTTAATTTCAAATGAAAAAATGGCAAGTATAGGACAACTTTCAGCAGGTGTAGCACATGAAATAAATAATCCTTTAAGTTTTATTCAGAGTAACTTAGAAACTTTCGAAAAATACACAAAAACTATAATTGAATATAAAGAGATATGTGAAAAGCTAAGGAAAGTTGATTACATAAAAGATGACAGATACATAAATGCAATGAAAGAAATAGAAAATCAAGCGAGATTGAGAAAGGTTAATTATATATTTGAGGATATGCCTGTGCTTATGCAGGAAACAATAGATGGAATATATAGAATAGTAAATATAGTAAACAGTTTACTCAATTTTTCCAGAATGGGGTTAAGTGGTCAATGTGAGGATTATGATATTAATAAAGGTATAAAAGATACTCTAACTATTTCATACAACCAACTAAAATACCACGCAAAATTAGAGGAAGAATATGGAAATGTAGGGTTGATTAAGGCAAAAGGAGGGGAAATAAATCAAGTAATACTAAACATAATAATGAATGCGGCATACGCAACTAAAGGCATAGATAGACAGGCTGTTATAAATGTTAAAACATACTCCGATGAAGAATTTGTTTATTGTGAAATAACAGATAATGGTGTTGGAATGAACAAAGATCAAGTTAATCATATTTTTGAACCCTTTTATACTACAAAGCCTATTGGAAGTGGTACAGGTTTAGGGTTAAGTATATCGTATGATATTATAGTAAACAAACATGGTGGAAAAATAGATGTATTTAGTAAAAAAGATAAGGGTTCGACTTTTAAAATTTCTTTAAAAAAAAATAATTTAGCGGATTGTTGCAAATAAAATGTTACTATTCAGCCTCTAAAGGTAAAACTTAAGATTCTGTAAGGATTGCGACTCTTCAGAGTCGAACCGTGGGCTTTCCGGTCGCCCTGGACCTTCAGTAAAATATCTCGGCTATACATATAGCAAATAGTAACAATAAAATTTATATAAAGAAGGAAGTGATGGATATGTATGAAAATTATTCTGTTTTATTTGTAGATGATGAAGAAGGAGTTATAAATGCATTAAAAAGAGTGGTTGCATATGAAGAATACAAATCTTATTTTGCAAGTTCAGGACAAGAAGCTCTTGAAATTATAAAAAAAACAAGAATAGATGTATTGATTTCAGATATGAGAATGCCAGAAATGGATGGACTACACTTGATGAGACTGGTTAAAGATATTTCACCACATACCGTAAAAATGATATTGTCTGGATATACTCAAATGCAACAATTTATATCAACTATAAATCAAGTGGATATTTTTAGGTTTATACCGAAACCTTGGAGAAGAGATATTGTAGAAGCGATAAAAGAAGCTTTAGAT
Organism: Bacillota bacterium; assembly: GCA_023439605.1. GTDB lineage: Bacteria > Bacillota > Clostridia > Oscillospirales > Ruminococcaceae > JAEXNS01. The sequence continues at coordinate 4,983 of JAEXNS010000202.1, forward strand.
TACTTTATAATGAGAGAAAAAAGCGATAAATATAGAGATGTACTGGAAAATCAAAACAAATTCTATAAAATGTTAATAAAAAAAATGGAAAATACTATAAAAAAATCAAAAAATGATGTTGACAACATATACAAACTAGGTAGAGCAATGTGTGAGTTTCATGGTAGTTTTGGGGAACTTAAGAAGACTGAATTTCAAAAAGTATTTAACATACAAGATGAAATCTATATTGCGTTATCTAAAGCTTTATTAAGTGATAAAAATAAATATGAATTTAACGAAATACATAAAATATTAGAAGATAAAATAACCAAGCTTTATTCATTGGCAAAAGTTGAAACAAGTAATAAATTTGATGAGCTTATAATTATAAATATAAAACTATATGAAGCACTTATATTTATAGTTATTAAGTTTTTTGAACATCATATTGAAAAATGGGGATTATATACTAAGATAAAAAATAGTATAGAAGATTTTGAAGTCAGATTTGTTATATCAAATATTCACGAGTTAGTTCAAAAAGAAAAGGATACTCTAGATTTAAAAATGGAGTTTTTAAATTATATAACGAAAAATGTAATTGAAAAAAATAAATTTAAAATCGAAACTCAAATAATAGAAAAAAACTTACTGATAGAAATAAAATCAAAAAAAGAAGGTGATTTAGATGAAAAGGATTTTGGTAGTTGATGATGAGCCGCAAGTATTAAAGGCTATTAATAGAGTATTTGCACATACGGATTATGAGTATTTTACTTGCTTAAGTGCCAAAGAAGCTTTAGAATTATTGGAAAATGAAAAAATAGATTTAATTATAAGTGATATGAGAATGCCTGTAATAGATGGATATGAACTTTTGAGTTTAGTCCGAAAAAAATACCCCAATATAATTAGGGTTATTCTAAGTGGATATGCAGATGAAAAAATAATTGTAAAATCTTTATGTAATAACCTAGCGAAAGTTTACTTATTTAAACCGTGGAAAAATGATGTTTTTCTCAAAACTATTGAAAATGTTTTTGAAACATTAGAGGTTTTAAACTCAAGGTGTTTACTTCAAATTATCAACAATATTGAATTGCCTACTTTGAAGCATAGCCATCAAAAAATTATCTCTATGATTAATAACGACGATGAAATTGATAACATTGCGGCTGAAATTGAAAAAGATCCATCTATATCTGCTAAACTGTTACATGTGGCAAATGCAATAGTTTATATGGCAAAAACAAATTCTATAAAGCAGGCAACAATAATAGTAGGGTTAATTAATTTAAAAAATATTATATACACCACTTCTGTTGTAGACTCATCAAGAAACAGAATAGAGAGTAATGCTTTAGAGAGCATATGGGAAC
>JAEXNS010000165.1 GCA_023439605.1 Bacillota bacterium
TACGTTTTGAACCTCATCTAAATTTGGTTTGGTTTTTGGATGTTTTGGAGTTAAAACAGTACAACAATCTTCAAAAGGCTGTATTGAAATATCAAAAGTATCTATTTTTCTGGAAATATTAACTATCTCCGTTTTATCCATTCCTATTACAGGTCTTAATACAGGCATCGTGCATACTGCATCTGTACATGCAATTGCCTTTAATGTTTGACTTGCAACTTGACCAACACTCTCTCCGGTTATTAGGGCAAGTGAATCATCATTTTCAGCTATTATTTGAGATATCTGCATCATTATTCTTCTCATAATTATTGTAAAGTATTCTTCTGGACATTTTCTTTTTATATTCTCTTGAATTTCAGTAAACGGAACACAATAAAAAGTTATATCCCCACAATATTCAGTTAATTTTTCACAAAGACTCTCAACTTTTAATCTAGCTCTTTCAGAAGTATATGGGGGACTTATAAAATGAACAGCTGATATACTTATTCCTCTTTTCGCCATCATATATCCCGCTACAGGGCTATCTATACCGCCTGAAATAAGTAGCATTGCTTTACCACTACTTCCTACTGGCAACCCTCCTGCCGCTTCTACTTTTGATGAATACACATATGCATTTGTATCGCGAACTTCTATAGTAACAGTTATTTCCGGATTATATACATCAACATTAAGATTTGGATAATTTGATATAAGTATTCCACCTATTTCTCTGCATATTTCAGGCGATTTAAGAGGGAAAGCCTTATCAGCTCTTTTTGCTTGTACTTTAAACGTTTTTGCATAAGGCAATACATCTTTTAAATACTCCACACTTTTTTGTGCTATATCATCAAAATCCTTTTTTAAAACCGCCGCTTTGCATATAGCCGCAATACCAAAAACCTTTGACAATCTATTTAAAGCTTCATCTAAATCAACTTCTGAATTTTCAGGTGCAATGTATATAGTGGACTGTAACTTTGTATATTTAAAACTACCCAATGATCTAAGCTTTTTTCTTATGTTTTTAAGTAATATATCTTCAAAAGTATGTTTATTCAAACCCTTTAAAGCTATCTCTCCGTATTTAGCAAGTATTATTTCATTCATTAAAAATATTCCTCCATAAAAATTTTATTTTAATTTTATTAGTTTTTCATATCCCTCATTTATACAAAACAAGAGCTTATCTATATCACTTTTAGTATTTTCACTGTTAAAACTTATTCTCAATGCTGTATCTATAAAATTATCTTCTAAGCCAAAAGCCTTTAACACTTCACTTTTTTTCCCTTTTGAACAAGCTGAGCCTGTGGAAATATAAATATTTTTTTCCTCCAAAAAATGAAGCATTATTTCTGATTTTATATTTAAAACAGAAATATTTATTATATAAGGAGATGTGTCCCCTTTACTATTTACGTTTATGTAATCAATATTTTTTATTTTATCCATAAAATATGTTTTTAATTCACATACATAACTATATCGAGTTTTTATTGTATTTTCTAACTCCTCAACCGCAGCACCAAAACTAACTATATTTTGAACTGCTTCTGTACCTGCTCTTAATCCATTTTCTTGTCCTCCGCCTAAATTTGAAGGTGATACCCTAATACCTTTTTTTACATATATAACACCTGTTCCCTTTAGTGCATGAATTTTATGTGCACTTATAGAAACTATATCTGCACCAAATTCTTTTACATAGAAAGGTATTTTCATATATGCTTGTACTGCATCACAATGAAAAATTATATTTGGATTTATTTTTTTTACAATTTTTATTGTTTCTTTAACAGGCAAAATGTATCCTGTTTCATTATTTACTGCCATCATAGAGATCAAAAAAGTATTTTCATCTATTTTTTCAATTATATCATTTACATCAATGATTCCATCTGAATTAGGACCAACTTTAACTATTTCATAACCCATAGTTTCAAGTTTTTTTAAAACAGTATTTACAGATGCATGTTCTATTGAAGTGCTTATTATCCTCTTTTTTCTTTTTCCGTACATTTCAGCTGAACCAAACAAAGCTATATTATTACTTTCTGTCGCCCCTGATGTAAAATAAATATTTGAACTTTCACATTTAAAAGATTTTGCTATAATGCTTCTAGATTTGTCAATTAATTTTTGTGAATTTAATCCAAGTTTATGCAGAGATGAGGGATTTCCAAATTCATTAGTTAAGTAATTAACAACACTATCCAATACATTTTTAGTAGGTTTAGTAGTTGCCGCATTGTCTAAATATACCAAAAAGTTCAACTCCTGATTAAAATAATTTACTTACAAAATAAGTAATCTTGCATTTACGCAATATAATTTGATTATAACACAACTATTATTTAATTTCTACTACAAAATCAAATAAATTTTTTCACAGCATTAGTTAATATGTATTCACGTTACTTTTCATCCATATGTATAAGGCAGAGATATTTTACCGAAGGTCCAAGGCGACTGGATCCTTATATTTTTTAAACACATTTTATAGTTAAAAATTGTTCACTAATATCTATATTTAACTACATTCTAAAAACAAAATGCATTGTTTAAAAACAATGCATTTTGTTTTTTTTATCTTATTTTTGCACCACAAGGTACTTCAGCATCTAAGAAATTAACCTTGACTGAACCATCAGGCATTTCTGAACAACATATCATACCATTACTCATAACGCCTCTTAGTTTAACAGGCTTTAAATTTGCAACTATTGTAACAGTTTTCCCAACTAAATCATCTGGTTTATACCATTGTGCTATTCCTGATACAACTTGTCTTCCACCCATTCCATCATCTAACTGTAAACAAAGTAGATTATCTGATTTTTTTACAGGCTCACAAGATACAACTTTTGCAGCACGTAATTCTATTTTCATAAAATCATCAATAGATATTTCAGGCTGTAATTCTATTTTTTTCTCTTCTTCAACATTGTTTTTTTGAATTTCTTCAATTAATTTTTCTGTATCGATTCTATTAAAGAGAGGTTTTGCAGGATTCAACTTCTCATTTACATTTAAAGCACCAAATGAATTTATAGAATCATAAGTCGTTTCAGTTGTATTTAATTGTCTAAAAATCTCTTTTGATGTATCTGGTAAAAAAGGTGAAAGTAAAACTGCAATAAATCTTATAGACTCAAGTAAATTATATAAAACTGTTGCCAGTCTATCTTTTTTATCTTCATCTTTAGCAAGGACCCAAGGTGTAGTTTCATCTATATACTTATTACTTCTTCTGGCTAAATTAAGTATTGCATATAAAGAATCACTTATTCTAAACTCTTTCATCAATTCTTCAACATTAAATACAGTTTTAATTGCCGTCTCTATTAATTCCTTGTCTATATCCTCTTCTGCATCTGGAGATAAAATTATACCATCAAAATATTTATAGGACATTGATATAGTTCTGTTGACTAGATTTCCTAAATTATTTGCAAGATCCGAATTATACCTTTCAAAAACAGTTTCATAAGTTATTGATCCATCACTCGCATATGGCATTTCTGACAACAAATAATATCTGACTGCATCCACACCAATTAATTTTATTAAATCATCTGCATATATTACATTTCCTTTTGATTTTGACATTTTATCATTTCCAAAAAGAAGCCATGGATGACCAAAAATTTGTTTTGGCAATGGTTCTTCAAGTGCCATAAGCATACAAGGCCAATATATAGTATGAAATCTTAAAATATCTTTTCCAATAATATGTGCATCCGCTGGCCAATATTTATTATAAGTTTCTGAAGAACCGTCAGGGTCATAACCCAAACCAGTTATATAATTTGAAAGTGCATCAATCCAAACATAAACCACATGTTTATCATCAAAATCCACAGGAATTCCCCATTTAAATGATGTTCTAGAAACACATAAATCTTGAAGACCTGGCTTGATAAAATTATTAACCATTTCTTTTTTACGACTTTCAGGATATATGAAATTAGGGTTTTCTTCTATAAATTTTTCTAATTTTTCTTGATATTTTGAAAGTTTAAAAAAGTACGCTTCTTCTTTTGTTTTAACTACTTCCCTCCCACAGTCAGGACATTTTCCATCCACTAGCTGTGTATCAGTAAAAAAGCTTTCACAAGGCACACAATATAATCCCTCGTACTCACTCTTATATATATCGCCTTTTTCATATAACTTTTTAAATATCTTCTGAACTGTTTTTTCATGATAATCGTCAGTAGTTCTAATAAATTTATCATAAGTGGTATTTAACATATCACATATTTCTTTTATTTGTGCTGCAATATTGTCTACATATTCTTTAGGTGTAACACCAAAATCTTTAGCATTCTCTTCTATTTTTTGACCATGTTCATCTGTACCTGTCAAGAAGAAAACATCATATCCCTGCATTCTTTTATACCTAGCAATAGCATCAGTCATAACTATTTCATAGCTATTTCCTATATGCGGTTTACGTGAAGTATAAGCAATTGCAGTTGTTATATAGTATTTTTTATTTTCCATTTATTTTTCTCCTTTAATTTTAAAATTAATGTATCCAAGTCTATAAATGTTACTATTCAGCCTCTAAAGGTAAGGTTTACGGTTTCGCAAGGGTTTCGACTCTGCGGAGTCTACCGCCAGCTTTCTGGTCACCCTGAACCTTCGGTAAAATATCTCCGCCTTATATATGGCTGAATAATAACCTATAAAGTCTATTTAATATTATACTTTAATTTTTTATGTTTGTCAAAAAAAATTAGGTGTGTAAATTACACACCTAATTTTAATTTAGTTATTGATTATTAAGCTTCATTACCATAAAGTTTTGATAATCTTAATAAATGCTCGTATCTATCTGCTGCACTTGCAGTAGCAGAATTAAATAACATTTCTGCTCTTTCTGGATTTTGACGAGCCAATGAATTATATCTTACTTCGCTCATTAAGAAGTTCTTAAACTCATCAATGTTTGGAGCTTTTGAATCTAGAATAAATGGATTTTTTCCTTCTAGTTTTAAAGTTGGATTAAATCTAAATAAATGCCAGTAACCAGCAGCTACAGCTTTCTTTTCTTCTGTTTGAGCTAAAGCCATACCACCTTTAATTCCATGATTAATACATGGAGCATATGCAATTATTAATGAAGGACCATCATAAGCTTCAGCTTCTGCAATAGCTTTGATACATTGGTTATAATCTGCACCCATAGCAATATGAGCAACATATACATAACCATAACTCATAGCAATACCAGCAAGGTCTTTCTTTTTAACTTCTTTACCAGCAGCTGCAAATTGTGCAATAGCTCCTGTTGGAGTTGATTTTGAAGATTGACCACCTGTATTTGAATAAACTTCTGTATCAAATACAAAAATATTTACATTTTCACCAGAAGCTATTACATGGTCAAGACCACTAAATCCGATATCATAAGCCCAACCGTCTCCACCAAATACCCACATGGATTTTTTGCTTAAATAGTCTTTATATGCTAAGATATCTTTTGCTTCTGAACAATCACAAGCTTGTAACAATGACACTAATTTTGCTGTAGCATCTGCATTTAAGTTTCCATCATCTGCTGTAGCTAGATAGTTATCAATTGCTTCTTTTATATCTGTCTTATCTGTTTTATCTTTTAAAGCTGTAACTTTACCCATTACTCTTTCACGAAGAGTTTTTTGAGCTAGATACATACCATATCCATACTCTGCATTATCTTCAAATAGGGAGTTTGCCCAAGCAGGACCTTTTCCAACTTTGTTTGTTGTATATGGAGTTGAAGGTGCAGAACCACCCCAAATTGATGAACATCCTGTTGCATTTGCAATGTTCATTCTATCTCCAAACAACTGAGTAACAAGTGTTGCATAAGGAGTTTG
>JAEXNS010000223.1 GCA_023439605.1 Bacillota bacterium
ATAAGACAAATTCGTAAAAACAAAACAAAAATTGAAAAGAAGCTTAAAGATAATGCTTTCAAAGAAACATATGTTGATAAAGTTGAGGATGTTTCTAATTATCAAATTATCAAACATAAAAAGTTCGAATTACGTGCAATGAATTTAGATGAGGCTATTTTACAAATGAATATGATAGGACATAACTTCTTTATGTTCTTAGATGCAAGCACAGGAAACACACATGTTGTATACAAACGTAATGATGGAAATTATGCAGTACTTGAACCTGAAAGAGATTAATCTTTTATAATAAAAACAGCTAATATTTTACATATTAGCTGTTTTTCATTTATTCAGAAGTAATTTTTACATAGAACTTTCTGTTTCTAGGTCCATCAAATTCACAAAAATATATTCCTTGCCATGTACCTAAAATTAAATTACCTTTATCTATTATAACCGTTAATGATGAACCTAAGCAACTAGATTTTAAATGAGCTGAAGAATTACCTTCTGCATGTAAAAACTCTTTTCTATCTGGAAAAGCTTTGTTTAGACCTAATAACATATCTGTAACCACGTCTGGATCTGCATTTTCATTTATAGTCAAACCTGCAGTTGTATGAGGACAAAATACTGTACATAAACCGCTTTTTATTCCACTTTCACAAACCGCCTCATAAACCTTTTTTGTAATGTTATAAAAATTTTCACGTTGTGTATTTAAAGTATATAATTTTAACATAATACCCTCCAAATTATATGAATAATTGCATCAAATACCTATATCCCTCTTTATCCAATTCGTTTTTAGGAATAAAGTGTAAAGCAGAACTATTTATACAATATCTTAATCCACCCTTTTCATATGGTCCATCTTCAAAAACATGTCCTAAATGAGCATCACCAACACGACTTTTTACTTCAGTTCGTAACATACCATAATTATAATCCACGTTTTCCTTAATAACATTTGGGTCTATTGGTTTATAAAAACTTGGCCAACCACTACCAGAATCAAATTTATCATTTGATGAAAAAAGCGGTTCTCCTGTAGTAATATCTACATAAATCCCTTCTTCAAAATGATGAAAATATTCATTTTGAAATGAAGGTTCAGTGGAAGATTTTTGAGTTACATTATATTGTGTTTCTGATAAAATTTCCTTTAATGTCTCATCATCAAGTTTTGTGTATAATTCCGGATTTACAATAGCATTTTGAGATTTTTGAAATTTTTCTTCACTAATATGGCAATATCCATAAGGATTTTTTTCTAGATATTTTTGATGATATTCTTCTGCCTTAAAATAATTGTCGAGTGATTTTATTTCTATTGCAATAGGCTCATTATATTTTTTTTGTAAATTTTCAATGGAATTTTTTATTATATCCTTATCATTTTCATCTACATAATAAATACCTGTTCTATATTGAATACCTGTATCTCCACCTTGCCTATTTAAAGAGATAGGGTTTATAGATTTATAAAACAAGTAGAGCAAAAAATTTAAAGAAATAAGGTCTTTATTATATTCAACTTTTACTACTTCTGCATGACCTGAACCATTACAAACCTCATCATAAGTTGGATTTTCTGTTTTACCATTTGCATAGCCAACCTCTGTTGAAACAACTCCATTTATTAAAGAAATATATTTTTCCGTACCCCAAAAACATCCACCAGCAAGATAAATAACAGACATAATTCGCCTCCTAATTTTTTTTAGACTTTTAAAGTTACTATTCAGCCATATGTATAGGGCAGAGATATTTTACTGAAGGCCCAGGGCGACCGGAAAGCCTGGTCGACTCCATAGAGTCGAAACCCTTCCAAAACCATAAACTTTACCTTTAGAGGCTGAATAGTAACATTTTAACTCCACTTTGCCCATTCTTCAGGATTATATCCTACAGTAGCATTTTTCCCATTTCTAACAATAGGGGATTTGTATATTTTTGGATTTTCAATAAGTTTATCAGGCATAGCATCTTTTAATAAATATTTAATATCACAATAATCTTTTGATTTCTCATCAATAATTTTTTCAATATCACCTAAAGCTTGGATTACACTTTTTTGCTCACCTTTACTCAATCCCTTGTCTAAAATATCTACGAATTGGTATTTTACGCCTCTTTCTTTAAAATATCTTTCCGCTTTTTTAGTTTCAAAACATTTTGTTTTTCCAAATATCTGAACGTTCATAATTAATCCCACCTATATAAATATAATATCTTTACAGTTCTCTTGTTACATTATTAAGCCATGTCATTTTTTTGTATTTAGCTATGACAAAAGGTATTTTTATTACTTCATCACTCATCAATATGATGTATACTATAGGAACACTTAGTTTAAATACAAATGCTGCTAAAAAACCAAATAAAATAGAACATCCCCATAATGTAGTTAGATCTATAATCAATGCAAATTTAACATCTCCGCCTGCTCTAAATAAACCAACAATTAATGTTGTATTTATTGCTTGACAAAAAACGAAATACGACATAACTAACATCATACTTGACATATACGATTTTGATGTATCTGATAAATTAAAAAAATCTATTGCAAAAATTCTAACAGCTAAAACCGATAAAGTACCGATAAATCCAGCACATAAGCATAAATATATACATTTTTTAGAGTATTTTTTTGCATTTTCATAATCTTTCTCACCTATGGTTTTCCCTATAATAATTGAAGTTGAAGAAGCAATACCAAAACCTATTACAGTAGCAATTTGTCTTGTTATTTGTGAAATTGAATTTGCTGAAGCTGCCGCTTTTCCTAAATGTCCTATTATTGCGGCATTTGCTGCAGTTCCTGTTCCCCATAAAAGCTCATTTATAGTTACTGGAAATGAATATTTAACAAAATCCTTAAAAATAACCTTATCTTTTAAACTAAATATATTTCTCAATTTTATCTTAATAACATCATTTATCTTTGCTGAATGGAATAGAACTACCAATAATTCAATAATTCTTGATATTAAAGTAGCTATAGCAGCACCTCTTATTCCAAGTGGTTCAAAACCCAATTTCCCAAATATGAGTATATAATTTAAAATAATATTTATGACAAATGAATTAAAATAAATAACTGTCGCCACAACCACTTTTTCTACACTTCTTGATATATTTAAATATACCATAGTTATAGAAAAAAATAAATATGAAATAGATACAATTTTTATATATTTCACACCTTCATTTATTACATCTTGTTCCGACGTAAAAATGCTCATTACTTTAAAAGGAAAAGCCCAAATAACTATTACAAAAAATAATGCAATTAAAAAAGATGTACGTAAAGACATACCTAGTATTTTTTCAATTGTTTTTTTATCACCCTTCCCCCAATATTGTGAGGTTAAAATTGCTGCACCTGAAGTTAATCCAAATAAAATAAGCATAAGTACAAATTGTACTTGACCTGCCAATGATGAGGCAGCCAAAACCGTTTCACCCATTTTTTCCAGCATTACAACATCTGCTGATGAAACAGCAACGTTTATTAAATTTTGAATTATCATAGGTAACATTAAAGTAAAAACCATTCTATAAAAACCTTTTTTATTTGTTTCCATAAAACCTCTATTCTTAAAAATTTATTTCTTTATATTTTTATAAAAGTTACATATATTATTTAATTTGCAAATTGTACATTTAGGATTTCTTGCTTTACAAATTTCTCTGCCAAACTCAACTAATCTATGACAAAAATCTGATGATTCTTCTGGAGGTAAAATCTCTCTTAAATCATCTTCAACTTTTTTGGGATTCTCATTTTCTGTAAGTCCTAATCTTCCTGTAATTCTTATACAATGAGTATCTGTAACAATAGCAGGTTCTCCCCATATATCACCCATTATTAAATTTGCAGTTTTTCGTCCTATTCCTGAAAGCGATGTTAAATCAGCCATATTGTTTGGAATTTCACCATTAAATTTTTCTATAAGAGTATTGGCCATCTCTATTATACTTTTCGCTTTAGTTCTATAAAAACCACAAGATTTAATATCATTTTCAAGCACACTAATCTCAGCTTTTGCAAAGTCTTGTATAGAAGTATACTTTTTAAATAAGTCTTTTGTTATAATATTAACTCTTGCATCTGTACACTGGGCAGATAACCTTGTTGCTATAAGCAGCTCATATGGTTTACTATACACTAACGAGCATTTTGCTAATGGATACATTTTTTTTAAAACCTCAATCGACTTCAACGCTATTTCTTTTTTTTTCATAATAAGCTTTTGCCTCCATGAGTACAATAATATCTTGTGGTAAATTTAATATTTTCATAGCCTGGTTATAACTTGCAATCCAATATTTAGATATTTCTGTATTAAGTACTCTTATTTCTTGATTTTTGAATTCGGCCATAAAATAAACGTTGTACTTTTTTATTTTATTTTTATCCACTTTTGTATATGTAGACTTGAAATCGTTATCTATATGAACCAACAAACCCGTTTCTTCATAAACCTCTCTTCTTGCAGTTTCCTCTTCACTTTCACCATATTCTATATGACCTTTTGGAAACCCGATATGTCCACTATCTTTATTTTTTACTATTAAAAACTTAAGCTCATCTTCTTCAATTTTATATACAACTATTCCACACGTTTTTTCATATAAACACAAATAATCTGATTCGAAAAATCTTTCTTGAAATCTCACTAATTCTCTAATTTGTGGTTCATAGAATTGTTGTTTTTTAGGTGCTACAACTATCTTGATATCACTTTGATCTTTCCTAATTATTAAAGCAATTATTGTACCTAAAAACCGCTCTACATCTTCACCTACACCTAATATATATGTTCCTTTTAGAGTGTTATCACTTGTAAATATATCCTCAATATAACCGTAATTGACTGTATATGTAGTATTTTTATATCTAGTCATTCGGGTTCCCAACTTACGATCAACAACAACATTAACATTTTTACCTAACAATCTGTTGTAATCTATATTGTCCATCTTATCATTCGCTTTCTAAAAATATTTTTATAAACATCTTGTAAATGAATTTAATTTTAAAATTTATGAGGATTAATTTATTATCTAGTCATTTAAATTGTAAAATACAGTAATCGATGATTTCCTTTAAAAAACAGTGCCATTATTATTTGTCGAACATTAAATGCATATTAATTATAACATTATTGTACAATATATTCAACATTTATTTTAAGATTTAAATTAATTTATAAAAATAAAAATTATTATCGTACAAAAAAGATACAATAATAATTTTTATTTTTATAGCCTATATACCAAAGTCGCCTCTATCAACAACAATTTCATATCCTATTTTCTTAATTCTGTTTTCCAAACAATATTTACATTCAGCTGCTTCTTCGCCAGTACAAATTTTATTATCATATAGTAAATATTTTTCCCTTACTCTTAGCGGTGATAAATTTGGCATTAGAACATTTGCACCAGCCAGTATCCCCTTTTCCCTACCCATTTTATCAACAGTACCAAGTGCTGTTGTAGCTGGAATAAGTGCATTTGGATTCATTAACCTTACTAAAGCTAATATAACTAATGTTAAATCTACTGAACCAGAAGTTTCATCCTTAAAAATAGTATCCTTATGCGGAATAAATGGTCCCAATCCTATCATTTGAGGAGAAAACTTTTTAATAAATAAAATATCTTCAATTATATTCTCTATTTTTTGATATGGTGAACCAACCATAAAACCAGTACCAACTTGAAATCCTATTTCCTTTAAATTATATAAGCATTGTACCCTATTTTCAATATTTAAATTTTCTGGATGCAATTTTTGATAATGTTCAGAATTTATAGTTTCATGTCTTAATAAAAATCTATTTGCACCTGCATCAAAGTATTTTTTATAAGTTTCTTTAGTACGTTCTCCTAAAGAAAGAGTAATAGCACAATCTTCATAATTCTTTCTTATAGAACTTATTATATCTACCATAATTTCATCTGTATAATAGTTATCTTCTCCACCTTGAAGGACAAAAGTTCTCATTCCTAAATCGTATCCATTTTTACAACAACTCAATATATCTTCTTTAGTTAGTCTGTATCTGTCAACATTTTTGTTTCCACTTCTTATTCCACAGTAAAAACAATTGTTTCTACAATAATTAGTGAATTCAATAAGTCCTCTAACATACACTTTTTTCCCGAAAATAGATGTGCTAACTTTTTGTGCTTTTTCAAAAAGATATTCTGAAGTTTCAAAACTTATATTATTTAATATTATCGATAATTCTTCGTAATTTGAACTATGTTCTTTATATATTTTATCAATTATTTCTTTTATATTTTTCAATTTAATCACCTCAACATTCTTTGTTTTTAACTTGTCTATTTAAATCTTCTAAAGTATAGTTGTCCACATAAGTATTTACTGTATTGTAAAGCCCTTTCCAAAATGATAACGTTAAACATTCTGTACTTCTTGAACATTGATTTTCCTCATCTTGTAAACAAGACACTGGAGCTAAGTCGCCTTCAGTTATTCTTAAAATATCTCCCACAGTATATTCTGATGGAGACTTTGCAAGCTTATACCCACCTTGAGAACCTCGTAAACTTTTTAAATATCCAACTTTGCATAACAAAGTAATAATTTGCTCTAAATATTTTATTGATATATCTTGTCTTTGTGCAATTTCCTTTAGAGAAATAAATTTATCCTGTTCATTATTTGACAAATCAAGCATTAATCTAAGTGCATATCTACCTTTTGTTGAAATTTTCATCTATCTCACCTCCATATTTATATTATTATTATACCATAGGTTATGTAGGATATCAATGTTTATTTTTGTCATAATTTTTTTAAAAATAATATCAATATAATACAGTAATAAATCAAAATCAAACAAGTTATTATTTTTTGAATATGCTATCATATACATGATGATGCATAAATCAAATTTATTCACGCTCCCCTAAAACTATACTATATACTATGAAAAATGAAAGAATTTGCAAAAGCAAATTCTTTCATTTTTGGTGTGCCCAGCATGGGCACACTCTAAAGGGTTAAAGTCCCTAATCTGCCCTAGTAGTGGGAAAGATATAGCTGAACACCAAGGGTGTTCGTCGTG
>JAEXNS010000208.1 GCA_023439605.1 Bacillota bacterium
AGTCTAAACTCCTGCAAAATCGTAAACTTTGCATTTAGAGGCTGAATAATAAAAATAAAAGAAACCTTTTGACTTAAAATCAAAAGGTTTCTTTTATTTTTATTATTCAAAATTTGCTTGTATGGACATTGTTCCTGAAAGAGTTATCGTTATTGTTTCTGATGTCTGCCCATTTGACCAGCCTGTAAATCTTGCACCATTTTTAGGATTTGCTTTCAATGTTACAGGGTAGTCAGTGAAATATTTACCTTTAAAACTTCCGTTTGACAAGTCTGGTTTCGTTGTATTTACAACTACATCCCCTTTTGTTGCATCATTTATAGAAACATTGACATCAACAACATTTCCTTTTAACGCAAGCTTTTGTTTTAATAAACTTGGCATAAATGATATTCTATTTGTCATAAAATATTTTACACCATCTACTTGCGTACCAAAAAATTGACTTACACTATCATATTCTTCAAATACAAATTCAGGGCCAAATCTGTTATAATAGTCATTTATCAATGGACTATATAGCTGTGCATAGTCATCAAGCATCTTGAACGCTCGTCCTGTTTCAAAATTTACATTTATCATATCCATAAATGTTGTTACAAACTTCTGTTTAAAAGTTGGATTTTTTATTAATTTACCAAATAAAACCGTATGCTTATCAGTACCTGTTGAAGGACCTCCCCACATACTGGATGCTGACATAGCTTTTGTAAGTGTATCTTCTTGATAATTTTGACCGTCCTTATATAAATCCATAGAAAACTCTAAATCATAAAGCATCCATCTCCATTTACCATCTTGAAATGGTTTATCTGTTACTGTTCTTGAACGCCATATTCTATAGTTGTTATTTGGCCAATCTCCATTCGCAATAAAAATTTGAGTACAATAGTAATCAATAAAATTTTGCTCATCTATCATATCACACACTTTTTTATAATTTGCATCATTTGTCAAGTCGTTATTGGTTGCAAAATTAATTAAATTTTCATATAAAGGCTGATCTTCCTCTATTCCTTCATCTAGGTTTCCTACTTTTACAATTATTGCATCATCCGCAGGAATATTATAGTTTGTTGCTATGTATTCGTCAGTATAGTCTTCCTGCATCGCATATATTCCCCAGTATTCGCCATTTACAAATGCTATACATGGTCTTGCACCTTGAGTAGGGAAATTTCTATCTCTTACTAAATATTGAACCCATGAATCTTTGAACTGCATTCTTTCATTTGCATTTCCACCATTTCTTAATAAAAATGTATCAAATTCAGTTAAACTAACTTCAGGATATGCATCCTGTGTAAGTCCAGGTATTAAATCAGCTTTAAATTTTCCTTTTTCATATTCGGTTCTCGCATAAAATCTAATACTCTTTTGTAAATACGCCCTAGACCATCCACCCATAGTCCTAATTCCACAATCTTGCGACAATAATAAAGAACCGTCTGACTCAATAATATCTATGTGTGCTTCTCTTTCCCATTCACTACCTCTTTGGTTGTAGTTACAAGGTGTAGAACCATCATCTTGGGCACCGCCCCATCCACCAATTGCAGGACCAGTAGTGGTTTTATTACCATAAATAGCACCCTTAACAAATATACCATTTTCATAACCAAATAGATTATCACTATCTGTAGAAACAGAAACTATAGGCAATCCATTATATTTTTGTGCTATTTGAGGATTTACAACATATGACTTAGTTATTACTTTACTTGGATTTCCAGCAGCATCTATAGCTACAGCTTTAATTACGTTTAACTTAGCAACATTTTCTTTTGGCTTCCATGTTGAGTAAACAGAAGTATTTTCAATAATTGAAAATACATTTGGTTTGTTATCTACATTTTGTATTTGAATTCCATTAGATAAATATTTTGAAGAATTAACTGTTGGTGTACTAGAATCAGTTGTGTAGTAAACGGTGGTTCCTTCTGGCACAGATATATTCAAGTTAAATGATGAGGCATATAGTCCACTTTCCTGTGAAAATTCGGGTGGCTTTACAACTGAAACTTGCGTAGCGTTGTTGTTGGATAATCCTGGTGTAGCTACTGTTGTTTTCAATGTATTACTTCCATCTGGATATCTAGACATTGTTATATCATCTATCAAATAATTAAATGTCAATGAATCTTCTAAAGTAGAACTTGGTGCGGTTAAAACTACTGTTTCTCCATCTGCAGATAACTTGAAGCTAGTGTGAATTTCACCATTTTCCACAACATTTTTTCCTGAAGCAAATATAATTAAATAACTCTTAGGTTGAATTGTAACATTTGGAATAGTCCATTTAAAAGGCTTTGTATCACTATCAGAAAGACCATATCCCATCAAGTTTACAGGTGAATTGGATGAATTATACAACTCTATCCAGTCCGAATCTTCCCCATCTTTATCCTTTATAGATTTTGAGTTTGCTGGGCATATTTCATTAATTTTTATAACTCCAGTACTAGCTGTAGGTTTTAAAAGTTCCTTTTTCATTAACACAACATCTAAAAGATTAAAACTTCCATCACTATTCATATCGGCGTTCAAAATATTACTGACTGTTTCAATACCAAGCATGAATTTGCGAGATTTAACTAAATCAACAAGATTTAGAACGCCATCATCATTTAAATCGCCTTTTACAGTAGCTGCTTCAACCTTTTTATTTTCAATAGGCAAAGAAAATAGCAGACTGTTAACCATTAAAATCGAAGAAACAGCTGCCATGACTTTTTTGAAATTCATAAATAATCCTCCATTTTCGTAAATATATGTTCGTTTTTGGTTATAATTCAACCTCTTGTGTAATTCTTTTTTACCGCAGAACCAAGATGACCGAAAAGCTAGGTCAACATCATCAACTTAGTAAAAAATAAAGTTTTACTCGATTTTTTCAAAAAATCATAGGTTTCCAAAGGGCAACGCTCTTTGTCGCTTTCCGCTGAAAGCGACAAAGAGCTTTTTTGCTTCTTTTTGCGATAGAAAAAAAGTGTAGTTTGAGGCAGAGCCTCATAAATTGCCTCAGCAATTTGCTTAAGTTGACGATATTGAAAGCCCAGTTGACTCCGCAGAGTCGAAACTCCTGCACTTAATCGTAAACTTTACCTTTATCAGCTAAATAGTAACGTTTTTGTTCTTAAATTTGATTATAACATAGTTATAAAATTTTTGCAATATTTTTAATATATTTAAAATAAAAATATTATTTTTTTTGTGTATTTCGACTATAAATGACACAAAAAAGACATCTAAGAAAAATATAATTATTTATTCTTAGATGTCTATATAATTTTTAAATTAATCCTGCATTCCCGAAAAATTATAGCGTAAAATAGAGCTAAAACCGTGAAAGTTCAATGTATCGATTTTCTAAATTTGCAAAGACTCACAAACATCCTAATGTAGATGTGATTTCTTCTCAAAGAATAAGTGAACTTTCTTCAAATATATCATAATAATCTATATAAAAATTATTCTATGGTATCTTTGCTTGATGAAATAGATGTAATTGAAATTTTTGAATATAAAGGTAAAAAAATCATGTATCTGAAATTCCAAAAAAAAACAACATGATATTTTTAAATGTTTTGATATTATTCTTTAATACTACGCTATAATTTTCTGGAATTTAGGATACTTATAGAAACGGCCTTATCCCTGTAGGGATAAGTATTTTCTTTTCAGGATGTATAATTTGATTACTTTTTGCGTATTTGGGTTATCTATGATATAATAATCATAGATATTATTTCAAAATGACCGTTACCTGAGCGATATGGATTTCGTCTATATGGGTGAAGGGGCATCGAGGAGGTGCGATATGGAAGATCTTCATATCATAGAGCTTTACTGGCAGAGAGATGAGTCTGCAATAAAAGAGAGCCAGACGAAGTACGGCGGTTATTGTAGCACCATTGCGAACAACATTTTACACTCAGCAGTAGATACAGAAGAATGTGTCAATGATACATGGTTTCGTGCTTGGAATACTATGCCCCCTGAAAAGCCGAGCCGATTAGTAGTGTTTTTAGGTAAAATCACCCGTAATCTCGCAATCGACAAGTACCGCAAAGATAGGTCACAAA
>JAEXNS010000255.1 GCA_023439605.1 Bacillota bacterium
TCAAAATAGAGTTAAAGATTTAGGATTTAATGTTCCTATAGATTTCTTTAGAGTTGTATTTCAACCAAATGAACAAGATTACTTAAAAATAAAAGAGATAGCAAATGATTTTGCAGCTTCAATTTAGTTAAAATCAAAAAAGCTTGGATATTTTTGTATTCAAGCTTTTTCTTTTGAAAAATATATATAAAAACTTTTTAAATAAATATTGATTTTTTTCAAAAAAAATAGTACAATAGTATTATTGTTTGTAAATTTAAATATTTAAAGTTTAATTTACATATTAGAGATTAATTGTATAGAGTTAATTAATGTCTGTTTTCTAATTTTTTTGATGAATTTTTAGATATGGGTATTGTCGTTACTATTGAGCTGTTAAGATAAGGTTTGTAATGTTTTATGAGTTTTGATTCTGCGGAGTTGATTAGACTTTTCAATCGCCTTGAACATTCGATAAAATATCTTACGCCTTACAAATATGGCTAAATATTAACTTGTTTTCAGACATTTATATAAAAATTATAGCTAATGATTTATTATAAATAAATCATTAGCTATGTCATGTATTAAGAAAGTGGAGGATTTATATGCCTATTAAATATGTTTTTGTAACGGGTGGGGTAGTTTCAGGGTTAGGAAAAGGAATAACAGCAGCGTCCTTAGGTAGATTGTAAAAAGCGAGAGGATATAGAGTAACATTGCAAAAATTCGATCCTTACATAAATGTTGACCCTGGCACAATGAGTCCTTATCAACATGGAGAGGTTTTTGTTACGGATGATGGTGCGGAAACAGACTTAGACTTAGGTCACTATGAAAGATTTGTTGATGAAAATTTATCATACAATTCAAACGTTACAACAGGTAAAATTTATTGGACGGTTTTAAACAAGGAAAGAAGAGGAGATTACCTTGGAGGAACAGTTCAAGTAATACCTCATATAACAAATGAAATAAAGGAAAGAATATATAGAGTAGGTAAAGAAACATCTACTGATGTGGTGATTACTGAGATTGGTGGTACAGTTGGAGATATAGAAAGTACACCATTTTTAGAAGCAATAAGACAAGTTGTTACAGAGGTAGGTCGTGAAAATGCTATATATATTCATGTAACTTTAGTGCCTTTTATTGCTGGTTCAAACGAATTAAAATCCAAGCCAACACAACACTCTGTAAAAGAACTTTTATCTTTAGGTATTCAACCAAATATTATTGTTTGTAGAAGTGAACAAGAAATACCGAAGGATATGGCAGAGAAAATTAGTTCTTTTTGTAATGTAAGAAAGTTAGATGTAATACAAAATTTGACTGCACCTTCTTTATATGAAGTTCCAATTATGCTTGAAAAAGAGGGCCTAGCAAATAGTGTATGTTATCATTTGGGATTGAAAAATAATAAATTTGATCTTTCTGAATGGACAGATATGGTTGCGAAACAAAAAAGTGCAAATAAAAACGTTACTATAGGTTTAGTAGGAAAGTATGTAGCTTTACCAGACGCATATTTATCTGTTGTAGAAGCTTTATATCATGCAGGTATTGAAAATTTATCTACTGTAGAGATAAAATGGATAAATTCAGAAGAAATAAATAAAGATACAGTAGATTGTAAACTTGCGGGTTGTGATGGAATAATTGTTCCTGGTGGTTTTGGTGATAGAGGAATAGAAGGAATGATTGAAGCTATTTCGTATGCGAGAATAAATAAGGTGCCTATGTTCGGTATTTGTTTAGGTATGCAAATGGCAGTTGTAGAATTTGCAAGAAATGTTGCAGGATTAAAAGATGCAAACTCAACTGAATTTGCAGATGTTGAAAATCGTGTAATAGATATTATGGAAGATCAAAAGGATATAACTCAAAAAGGTGGAACAATGAGACTTGGATTATATCCATGCAAATTAAAAGATGGGTCAAAGAGTTTTGATATTTATAAAGATAAATTAATTTATGAACGTCATCGTCATAGATGGGAATTTAATAATGATTTTAGATTGCAATTAACCCAAAAAGGGTTAGTTTTAGCGGGATTATCGCCAGATGAAAAACTTGTTGAAATCATTGAAATAAAAGACCATCCTTGGTTTGTTGGTGTACAATTCCATCCAGAATTTAAATCTCGCCCAAATAAACCACAAAAACTTTTTGTTGATTTTATAAAAGCATCAATAGAAAATAAAAATAGTTAAATAAAAAAATAAAGTATAGAAAATAGGTTTCTATACTTTATTTTTTTAATTTATATTGACTTTCAACCATGAAAATGATAAAATTAAGTTGTATGTTGTTTAATTAAATTAAGTTTTGTTGTGAAAATATTTGTTTTTTTAACATTATAATTAAAAATTATTTTATTAAAACTAATACATTAAATTGATTTTTTTGATTAATAGGAGAGGATATAATTTTAAATTTATGAAACTTTAAAATGAAATTTATACATGATTTTGTATAAATTATTTATATGTAAAATTATAATTAAATTATTTGGAGGAAAAAATGAGTAAAAAAAATGGTACAAAAATCACTATACTAGGGGCGGGAAATGTTGGAGCAACTATTGCATATACTCTTGCAGTTGCTGGTACTTGTTCTGAAATTCTTTTGGTTGATATAAATAAGGAAAAGGCAAAAGGTGAAGCCATGGATATACGTCAAGGTATTCCATTTTGCCATACAGTTGACATTTATGATGGTGATTATGAAGATGCAAAAAATTCAGATATAGTAATTGTTACTTTGGGCCTTGCAAGAAAACCTGGTCAAACTAGACTTGATCTTGCAAAAGCAAATGTAGACATTATAAATAATGTAATGCCAGGTGTTGCTCAAGTGGCACCTAATGCAATTTACATTGTTGTAAGCAATCCTGTAGATGTTTTGACTTATGCTATTCTAAAATGTACACAACTGAAACCACATCAGGTAATTGGTTCGGGGACAATGTTAGATACATCAAGACTTCGTTCTAGATTAGCTGATCATGTTAAACTAAGTCCTCAAAGTGTACATGCTTATGTATTTGGCGAACATGGGGATACATCAATGATTCCATGGTCTCTTATAAATATTGCTGGAATGGAAATGAAAGAATATTGTATTCATGTTTGTGACAAGCATGATAACTGTGGAAAAGTGGAGATCGCTGATATTGAAGCAGATGTTCGTGTGGCAGGTGCAGAAGTTATTAAACGTAAAAATGCTACATTTTATGCTATTGCACTTTCTGTAAATAAAATTTGTGATGTAATTCTTCGTGATGGACAAAACATCCTTACAGTTTCTACACTCGTAAATGGTCGTTACGGTATTGAAGATGTTTGTTTAAGTCTACCATGTGTGATTGGTGGAAGCGGTATAGAGTGCTATTTAACACCGCCTCTTCTTGAAATAGAACTAGAACAGCTTAAAGTAAGTGCAAATGCATTGAAAAAGGTTATTTCAGATTTAAATGTGTAAATAAAACAATAATGACTGTATTAGGAGATTTTATTCCTTTTACAGTCATAATTATATAATTTAATTTTCTTTTATTATTTTTGATACAAAAAAAGAAAAAATGATAGGTAATAATGCGAAGGAACAGATAACTAAACTATTTGATATAATAGTATGTTTTAAAATTTCTGAAAGTTCTTTGAAAATAGTTAATTTTGAAATAGCTTTTTCTATAACTAATAAATAAATTGCCATTAATGCAAATAAAGTAATGATTATATTCAATCCATAAAGTTGTAGCATGAGTTTGTAATTAAAATTGTATTTGTTATAAATAAGCATCCAAATAGATAAAGTTAGTGTCATCAAAATAACATTAATGTATATAAAATATTTTGAAATAAAAAATTTTATTTTTTTTGAAAAACCTGAATTAACTAAGGTTTCTTCTACACTTTCATTGTAGTTATTTAATATTTTAGAAGCGGCAAGCTTAAATTCCTCATAATCTTCAGGAACTAAATCAATTTCAGTGTTTTGTTTTATTAAATCCTCATTGTTTCGTATAAATGTCTCAATTTCCTCATAACTTAAACGAGGCATGCTCTCTTTTCCTTGTATAAATTCAGTATAGCTTTTTACTTTTATTTCTAAAAAATCATTTATTCTTTTATCTGAAAGAATTTTTTGGATACCTTCTTGTGTAATTCTTTCATCGTATGTCTGTTCATAAATAAACTCATCTAGAGTTAAGGGTTTTTTTAAATCTTCACTTTTTATTATAGAATTGACTTCTAGTTTTGATATATCAATATTTTGTAAGGAATTACTTAAAATATTTTTTTCTAAAACAAATTTTAAAGATATAGAAGTAATTAAAGTAGTAGTAGAAAATATTAGAAAAATAGAGCATATTATATTAAAGATGTAGAGTTTCTTTTTATTGGATAGTTTTATTTCAATAGCTTTTTTCATTTAAATTTCACTCCAAAAAATTATTTATTAAAACAAAGTACTCCCACAAAAGTGGGAGTACTTTGCTATGATATAGGGATTATTGGGGATTTATATTTTACACTTGGGGAAAGTGTAAAATAACAAAACATAATAAAAATTTTTTTTATTACATTATCAATTATACATTCTTTTTATGTTGAATGTGTGAATAAATTTTGATTTTTTTATGAACTTTTATAATATTTCATTTTTAAAAATTTTTATTTTAAACCAAAATGTAGAACCATTATCTATTTTGCTTTGTACTCCAAAAGGAAAGTTGTGTTTTTGAAGTATTGCTTTTACTATAGATAACCCCAATCCCGTACCCATAACTTCACGCTTAGTTTTCTCGCCTCTGTAATATTTGTCAAAAATAAGATGTAAATTTTCTTCTGATATTCCTCTACCTGTGTCGGTTATAGAAATGGTTACAAAATCCTCATCATTTATTTGTTTAACATATACTTGCTTGTCATCACCAGTATAATTAATAGCATTGTTAATGAGATTGAAAATAACTTGTTCAATTTTACCTAAATCACATTTTACTAAAACATTCTCAGCTGCTGAAAAATGGATATTGTATCCCATGGATTTAGATAATCCTTTGTATTTGTCTATAATATCATTTAATATATCTGTTATATAAAATTCAGAAATATTTAATGGAACACTGCCATTTTCTAGTTTAGATAAATCAAGCATATCATTAACTAAAAGTGCAAGCCTATCTGTTTCGTCAATAATTATGTTTAAATGTTCAAGTCGTTTTTTTGGATTATCCCCAGATAAATCACGAATCATTTCTGCATATGCTTTTAACATAGTTAAAGGTGTTCTTAAATCGTGTGATACATTTGCTATTAAATCACGCTGAAGTTCATCTACTTTAGAAATTTCTGTTGAAGCATAATTAAGTGTACTTGCAAGTTTTTGAGTTTCGTCGAACTTTCCACCATCAAATTTCACTCTATATGAACCGGAAGCCAATTTATCAGCCGATTTTGTTATAGTGCAAATAGGCTTTACAATACTCTTTGACATAAAAAAAGATACAAGTAAACCTATGCATATTAAAATAATAGTTATATATATGAGTTGCTGTTTTAAAATATTTATAGTAGGAGTTATAGGAGAAATCATTGTTGAAATAAACATATAGCCAACAATTTCGTTGTCGCTATATATTTTACTTCCTATGGTTAAAATCTTACTATTTAATTGTGGTGAAAAATCAGTAAATATGATGCTATTTTCTGTACTGATATGAAGTTTTAGCATATATGTATTTAATTTGAAACTATCTAATAAAATAGATGGATTTTTATTAAATTCATTAGTAGGTAGAGAAATTTCATTTTTATAATCCATAATTAAATAATCAAATTCGTTTCTATGAGAAGATGAATCATACTTATTTAAAAATGTATCTTCATCATCAACTTGGTTTACCACTTTATAATAATCCGAAAGCATTTCTTCAGATATTTTAATAATATTTTCTTTTTTTAAAGATTCATAAAAAGTTCCTAAAAATATTATTTGAAAAAACCAAAGTAAAAATAATACTATTAAGACAAATATGAAAAAATACTTCCATATATGAAAATGTAAGCTTTTAGTTGGCTTCAAATTTATATCCCATTCCTCTCAATGTTACAATGAATTTTCGGTATTCTCCTAAACTGTTTCTTAGCATTTTTATGTGGGTGTCTACAGTTCTATCATCACCAAAAAAATCATATCCCCAAACATTTTCAAGTAATTTGTTACGTGATAAAGCTAGATTATTATTTCTAACTAAATAAAAAAGTAGATCATACTCTTTGGGTGTCATATTTATTTTTGATTTTTTTTATGTTGTGTAGTAAATTTACTTTTATTTTCACAATTTATTCACAAT
>JAEXNS010000303.1 GCA_023439605.1 Bacillota bacterium
GACCGGGCTTTCCGGTCGCCCTGGACCTTCGGTAAAATATCTATTTCTATAATATGGCTTAATAGTAACAATATATATGACTTATATTTACTTACTAAAAAAGCGATTGACATTATAATTTGTCAATCGCTTTTGCTATCACATATTAAATTTAGTTAAATATTCTTCAAACTCTTTTTCTGTATATGTATGTACTTCTTTAAAAAAGAATTTTTTAAATCTTTCAAGACCATATTTTATATGCTCAGTTTTAGCTTTTTTCGCAATATGTGTCACTATTTCGCTTTTTGAATTTTTCTTTTCATTATATACGAGAATATAATCTAAATGCTCACGCGTAAATGAAATGCCCTTATTCACAATATCGGTAAAAATAGACATACTATCATATATTTTACCACGAACATCAAATTCTTTTTTATTATCCATGTAACCATTTTTAAATTCAATAAAAATAGGATGTCCTTTATCTGTTATAAATAGTGCATCATTTGATCGTGGATTTTCTTTTAAATGAAGATTTTTAATATAATCATCTTTCACACCATCAAAATTAATAGCCTCTAATTTTGATGGTGTCATAAATTCTTCTGACTCATTATTATTTTTATCTTTTGATGTTTCTTTTAATGTTGATATATTATCAGCAAAGATTTTGTAATCCTCTATTTTAATCATCACTATATCTCTCGTTTTCTAAATTTTGAAAAGGTCTAGCTAATCTTTGATATATTGATTCCGTATTATCTGTAACATCATTTATGTAAGCAACTTCTCCTTTGTTTTCAGATAAATAATATTTGCATTTATCATCTATTTTGTATTTTGCAGAATATACTTCAATTGCTTCTAAAAAATAAGGGCTATGTGTGGTTAATAATATATGAAGATTAAACTCTTTTTGAAGTAAAACTATTATTTCTGCAAATAGAATTTGCCATTCGGGGTGTAAGTGAATTTCTGGCTCGTCAAGTATAATTGTTCCATTTTCCTCAATAGAACCATTCATTAAAAGAGTTTTAATTATAATGAATGTTTTTAAACCTGTGGAAATATTATTGATATCTATACTTTTTGACAAACTATCTGTCTTATAGGAAAAACCCTCTCTTGAATTAAACGATAAAGAACCGTTACATGCAGTGTCAATTTTAGATAAAACCCCACCAATTCTTTCATTAACAACAACTGCTTTAAATACTTCTTCAACTTCTGCAATATCACCGTCAGACATTAACTTTTTTAACAACTTAGTTCTATATGGGGTAACAGACTTTAATAATGAAATTCTAACTCCAGTATATAACATCCATTCATCTAAGATAAATGGATTATCAAGATACAATATTTCTTTTTTTAATGATAGAGTATCATTAATTGATTTTACTTGATTATTTTCTATTGTTAATTCAACGGTTTTATTCTTTACATTTAAAGAAATACAACCTACTTCATTCTCATAAATGTTATTGAATTGGGAATGAAACATTGTTTTTATTTGACGATTAAAAAGATTAATATAAATATTTGCATCTGAAATTTCTTTATAATAACGTTTATAATTTTCCATTACAAATAGCAGAAACTCTTTCGATAATTCTAATCCTTCAACATACTCGTTGTTATTTTGTTCATCATCATCTTCCACGTTGTCATTGATTAAATTTGATAGATAATCAAGATTCATTTTTTCAGAGGAAATAGAAAATAATTCTTCTGCAATATTTAAAGCATTGATGTCATGATTTTCATACCTATCCTCAAATTCTCTTTTTATAGTTTGAGAAAATAAATTAATGCGAGTATCTTTGATTTGACTTTCAAAATTATAAAAACTGTTAAACATTGAATATAAAACCTTGCCCACGGTACTTTTACCAGTATTATTTTCACCTGCAATGACTGTTATGCCATTAAGTTCTACATTTGCTTCCGATAATTTGCCTATATTTTTTAAGTATAAACGCATAACGTCCTCCTAAATTTTCATATGTTATATAACTATTAAAAAATTCAATATCTCATAGTATATTTTGAAATCTTAAAATAATCAACTTCAAAGGTAATTATTTTTTGATAATTTAAAAATGGGTTGTAATGAATTTTACTTTTTTTTCTGCAATAAGTTTTTCTTTTTAAATCGAATGATTATTTATAATTAAATCTACAAAATTTGAATAAATAGCTTTCGGATTTAAATTTATTTTTTCAGATAGTAAAATTGCCTGTGATTTATTTTTTACTGATAAATTAAAAGAAAGAACTTCTTTTTCTTTTTTATATATAATAACGTTTAGATAGCAGCAATCTTCTTTTTCTTGAATTTCAGTTTTAACAACATTTTCTTCGTCGTTAATTTTTGACATATATTTCATGCCGGAATACATAATTCTGTTGCGTAAAGATATTGAAAGATAAGATTTAAATTCCGTTATAAAATCAATTCCTTTATCGGTTAAAGAAAACGACATGTTATCTTCGTCTTCAAATTTTGATATAATAGTGTCATTTTTAATTAATTCATCAATGGCTTCATTGTAATAAAAATAACTTATATTTCCGTAATTTACTGAAATATCGTATAAAAATTCTGAATTTAGTTCGTTGTTGTTTAAATTATAAATTAGGTAGCAAATAAGAAGTTTAACGGTAATTAAGTCTTTAGGTTCAAAACTAGCCATTTCAGAAATTTTGTTTTCCAAGATTTTCACTTCCATTCATAAAATCAATTAGTTGAAGTTAGGGTAAACAGTCATATGAGATAATAAAGCAATGTTTACAGCGGCCTCAATACAAGGAACTGCCCGAGGCACTATACATGGGTCATGACGGCCTTTTACGGTGATGACCTCGTTTTTAAAAGTACTGTAATCTATAGTGTTTTGTGGTTGGGAAATGGATGGAGTTGGTTTGATAGCCACTCTTAAAATTATTGGCATACCTGAAGAAATGCCACCTAATATTCCACCATGATTATTAGTTCTGGTAACTACATGATTATTTTCGTTTATATAAAATTCGTCGTTGTTTTGACTTCCTAAAAGTTTTGTACATTCAAACCCATTTCCAAATTCGAGGCCTTTGACCGCTGGAATTCCAAAAATAAGTTGAGATATTGAGTTTTCTAAACCATCAAACATTGGTGATCCGATTCCAGCAGGAATATTTATTGAAGCACATTCTATAACTCCACCAAGAGAATCAAGTTCTTCTCTTGCGGTATTTATAGCGGAAAACATTTCTTTTCCACGGTTATCATCTATAACAGGAAAATGTTTTTTTCGTATGTTTAATATATCCTCACGAGATATATTTATATTATCAAAATTAGAGTCCTCAATGTTTGATATAGAAGCAATATGAGCACCTGTGTAT
>JAEXNS010000306.1 GCA_023439605.1 Bacillota bacterium
TCCAGGTATATCGGAAAGCCCTGTCGACTCGGCAAGAGTCGACACCCTTGCAAAACCGTAAACCTCACCTTTTGAAGCTGAATATCAACTTAATTTCTCGTTTATGTTATTTTTTCTTTTTAAATGCAATAGCTACTCCTGCTGCTGCTAAAACTGATGCCACTGCTACTGCTATGCCTTTATCTCCTGTTTTTGGAGAAGTAGCTGCTGCTTTTGCAGTTGTAGTTGCTGCTTTTGTAGTTGTAGTTGTAGCTACTGTTGTAGCGGCAGCAGTGGTTACTGTTGTCGCTGCTGCAGTAGTTGTAGTTGCTACTGTAGTAGTTTCTCCACCCAATAAAACAGTGTTAAACAAACCTGCTACTTGCTCAATTTCTACATTTGCATTATTGCCCCATTGTGTTGCAGTTGCAACAGCTTGTTTAGTTCCAACTAAATCAATTAAAGAATATTCTTTTTCACCAACTTTAATAGCCGCTTTTATAACATTTACATTAAACACTTCTGATACAGTAGGACAACCACCAAGCTGGAACCCTATTTTACCAACTGGTGATTCATCTGTAGCAGTAGCTATTTCAGATAGGTTCCAAGTAAGCTTTATTGTCTTTTCACCTGAAAAAGATTTATAAAGATTAGCTGCATTCCAGGACCATTTATCCCCATCTTGATAATAAGGATTAATAGTTATATTTGTAGTATTATATGTTGGAATTTCTACTTCTAGTTCCAAAACACCTGCTTTTACATCTTTTGTTTTTGCAAAACTTGTAGGTGCAACTGTAGATGTCGTTGTAACTGTTGTTGCTTCAGTAAGTGTTGGCCCTCCAGAAACAGTTGTTGTCTCAGCAAACGTTGTTACAGAAGCCGCTGTTGTTTCAGCCACTGTTGTAACTGTTGTTTGTGTGCCGCCTTCAGCCCCCACAGATAATAAAGTCGCTTGTGTTGCAACTGCCATAATAGCTGCACATGTTAAAATCTTTTTAATTCTCATAATTACTCTCCTTAACTTTAAATATAATTTCTCATTTTTTACTTACATAAATTAATAATGATATAATTGTATCATTAGTATATAAAAAAATCCATATACTTTTTTAACAAAAATAAAAAAGTATTTTAAATGATTATAACAACTTTTTATAATTATGTATGAATTATTTACTTATTTTGAGTATTGTTACAATAAAATATAATTTTTTTTATCACTTTTCAATTAAATTAACTTAAATTTAAAACAACAAATGTTTTGATTGACTTTAAGATTGATTTATACAACCACATTATTATCTAATTTCATAATTTCCAGTACTTCCTTTATAAGTTCTAAAGGTTTTTGTTTTTCGTTTAATCTTACACTTATATAAGGTTTAGATAAATTATTAAACAAAACTCTTCCTTTAAACTTATCCGATAAGTTTGATACTTGACTAAGTGATGGAGTTTTTATATAAAACAACAAATTTCCATTTCTTTGAGTAATCTCTGTTATTCCACAAATAGAAGCTGTATTTCTAAATAGAGCTATTTCAATAAGCCCTAATATAGCCTTTGGTGGTTCACCATATCTGTCTATCAATTCATCTATTAAATCCATACTATCTTCTTCATTTATAATAACAGCTATTTTTTTATAAATGTCAATTCTTTGAGATAAACTTTCAATATACTTTTCTGGAATATGTGCTTCTATTTGAATATCAACAACACAGTCCTCAGCTTTTTTCTGTGTTTCTCCCTTTTCTTCAGCAATTGCTTCAGAAAGCAACCTTAAATACATATCATATCCTACTGCGTCCATGTGTCCGTGTTGCTTTCCTCCCAAAATACTTCCTGCACCACGAATCTCCAAGTCCCTCAAAGCAATTCTAAATCCACTTCCAAATTGCGTAAATTCTTTTATAGCTTCGAGTCTTTTTGTCGCAATTTCATTTAAAATTTTACCTTTTTTAAAAGTAAAATAGGCAAACGCCCTTCTGTTTGATCGGCCTACTCTCCCTCTTAACTGATAAAGTTGCGATAAGCCAAATCTATCTGAATCTTCTATTATCAAGGTATTTACGTTTGGCACATCTATTCCTGTTTCTATTATAGTTGTAGAAACCAATACATCTATTTCATGATCAAGAAGCTTTCTCCACGTTTCAGACATAACCTCTTCTGTCATTTGACCATGTGCATAAGCTATTTTAACATTTGGCATAAGCTCTTGCAGTTTACTTGCACAACTAACTATGCTTTCAACTCTATTATGTATATAATATGCCTGTCCACCTCTTTTCACCTCCTTATAAAGTGCTTGGACTATAATATTTAAATTATATTCTATTACATACGTTTGTACAGGATATCTGTCTTGAGGCGGATCTTCAAGTACAGACATATCCCTTATCCCACTCATAGCCATATTTAAAGTTCTAGGTATTGGGGTCGCAGATAAAGTAAGCATGTCCACTCCAACAAAATTTGTTTTAAATTTTTCCTTATGTGCAACACCAAATCTTTGTTCCTCATCTATAATGGCCAGCCCTAAATCTTTAAATTCAACATCCTTTTGAACCAGTCTATGTGTACCAATAACTATATCTATTTTGCCTTTTTTCAATTCTTTTACTATCTCATTTTTTTGCTTAGTAGTTCTAAACCGTGATAACAGTTCTATTTTCACTGGAAAATGCTCAAATCTTTTTAAAGCTGTTTGATAATGCTGCCACGCCAAAACTGTAGTTGGTGCTAAAATAGCACATTGCTTACTATCAGATATACATTTGAAAGCTGCTCTAAAAGCAACTTCTGTTTTACCAAACCCAACATCACCACATAAGAGTCTATCCATAGGCCTAGATCTTTCCATATCTATCTTTATTTCTTCAATGCTTTGAATTTGGTCATCTGTTTCTACATAAGGAAATCTTTCTTCAAAATCCCTCATCATTTCATCATCAGAAGAAAATTTAAATCCTTTTGTCTGCTCTCTTTTAGCATATAAAGCAATAAGTTCTGATGCCATATCTTTTACAGCACGCTTAACATTATTTCTTGTTTTTTGCCAATCGTTCGATGATAATTTGTTTAATTTTACACCTGATTCATCACGTGCACCGATATATCTAGAGACCATATCAAGTTGAGTTACAGGAACATACAAAACATCTTTTCCCGCATATTGTATTGTAATATAATCTTTAGTAATACCTTCTAGTTCTAGTTTTCTTATACCCATAAACTTTCCTATACCATGTAAAGTATGTACTACTAAATCTCCTTGAGAAATATCAGATAAACTGCGTATTTCTTCGCCTTTTTTCTTCTTTTTAATTTTTCTTTTGGAGTTAATCGCTTTTGCCTGTGTTATTAATGCTGATTTTATCTCTGGATACTCATAACCAGATGACACACTTCCTGAAATCAACGCAACTTGACCTTCTAAAATTTCTTTAGAAGGATTATATGAATATATGTCTATTCCACTTTCTCTTAAGTCATTTATTATTATAGGTAATGTTTTATCAGTTCCAGCCATTAAAATAGTTCTATACCCCTTTGAAGAAAGTGAAGATAAATCCTCTATTAGCTGACGTATTTCACCACCCCATGGAGCGTTTTGTATAGCCTGTATATTTATTAACTTTTTAAAATTAATTCTTTCTAATCCATGCATAAAAGAACTTAAGTATATGCACATTTTATCTGAAATAACATCATTTATATAATCTAAATCAAAATAATGTTTAGATAAGTTTCGACATAAATCACCTGTTTCAAGTAAAATCTTAACATCCTCATTATATTGTGCAATTACACCCTTACTTCTTTCTAAAATGCCACTATATTCATTTAAAACAACAATTCCATTTATATAATCAAAAATAGTAGATGGTTCTTTATAAATCAAATTTATATATTTATCAACATTTTCAATATAAATATTTGAATTTATTTTTTCAATATCATGTTCAAATTTTTCTTTTACTAAAAGACTGTTTTTCGACCTTATTGATTTGCTTAATTTTTCTATTTCAACTTTTAGATTTTCTGCATTGTAAAGAATTTCTTTTGCTGGTGTAATACTTATTTCATCAATATAGTTATTTCTTCTTTGAGTTTCAATATCAAAATATGAAATACTATCTATATCATCTCCCCAAAGCTCTATACGAACAGGAAAATTACTTTGAATTGGAAATATATCAATTATTGAACCCCTAATAGAAAACTGTGATGGGCCATCTACTTTATCACTTCTAGAGTATCCAAATTCTATTAGAGATTTCTTCAAATCTTCAACATTTAATTCCGAACCTTTATTTAAAGTTTTTATTTTAAGTTTTAAAAACTCCGGCGGAATGGTAAATTGCATGACAGCCTCTATACTCGCTACTACAACTTTACATTCGTTGTTTATTATCTTAGATAATGTAGATAACCTCAAATATTCATATTCTCTTGATATAACTTCCATTTCAGTAATAATATATTCTCGAGATGGAAATGGAAATGCTATATTTTCGCCAGCAAGTTCATTTATATCATCACAAATACGTCTAGCATGACCGTCTTCATCTACTATAAGTAACATAGTATCATCATTGGACAATGTTAACATTAGTTGTGCTTTATGAATTTGAGAAAGGCCACTAACAGAAATCGGTGTTAGTTTGGAATTTATACAATGTTTGATTTCTTTAAATCCATACAAATTTTCAAAAACTTGCTTAAATATTTTCATTTTTTCTCCTTTCAATTTTATAGTATTAAAAATTCAATCTTAATATTAAGAATTAAATTTATTCATTGCTTCATTTATCGCATCTTTTACGAAAAATTCAATACATAAACAAACATCTTCACAAACATTTTTTATCAATGGTATTTCTTCAGGCTTAAAATTTGACAAAACCCAATCTGCCAAACTATAATTTGGATGTGGCTTATTGCCTACACCTACTTTTATTCTTAGGAAATCATCCCTACCAGTTAGATAAATAATACTTTTTATTCCATTGTGTCCGCCCGCACTGCCTTTTCTTCTAATTCGTAATTTTGAAGGTTCTAGAGAAATATCATCATAAATTATTATAACATTCTCCATCTTTATTTTATAAAAATTCATTGCCTCTACAACAGCTTCGCCACTATTGTTCATATAAGTTGATGGTTTAAGTAAGACACATTTTTTCCCTTCTATATTCCCTTCTCCATATAGCGATTTAAATTTTACTTTTTTTACATCTATATTATTTTTTTTAGCTAAAGTATCTATAGCCATAAATCCAACATTATGCCTTGTATTTTCATACTGTAAACCTGGATTTCCTAATCCAACTATAAGAAACTCTGCTTGTCCCATAGTTTCTTTTGTAGATATTTTATCAAACAAATCGAAAATACTCATTTATTTCTCCTTTTTCAAGCACTATTCCCCCCTATTTCTTGATATGAAAAAGGGGGGTTGGTATATAACAATAACATTTTACTCTATTTTTTACTATTTAGCTCTATGTATAATGCAAAGATGTTTTACTGAATAGCAAACTATTTTTCTGATAAACCTAATTTTCTTTTTGCAAAGTTTTCTTTTATTACTAAACTAGTACGTTCTATAGCTAATGCATAATCCGCAACATCTTTATTAACAGTACTTCCAGCGGCTGTATATGCTTTTTCACCTATGGTAACTGGTGCTATTAGGTTTGTATTACATCCAATAAAAGCACCATTTTTAATTGTACATCTATTTTTCTTTGCTCCATCATAATTAACTGTAACTACTCCACAACCAAAATTTACACCAGAACCAACGTCGCTATCACCTATATATGTCAAGTGTGCAACTGCTGTTTTTTCACCAATAGTTGAATTTTTGATTTCAACAAAATCACCTATTTTTGCACCTTTTTTTATGTAGCTATTTGGTCTTATATGAACAAAAGGACCTATTTTCACTTCGTCCTCTATTTTTGATTGATACACTTGAACATAATTTAAATTTACACTATTGTCTATTTCAGAATCAACTATTAAGCAGTTTGGACCTATAACACAATTACTTCCTATTTTTGTTTTGCCCTTTATTTTTGTTCCAGATAAAATTTTTGTTCCATTTCCAATTATAACATCTGTACCAATTTCAATCCCATCCAAACAAGTAAATTCTACACCGTTTTCCATATGATTTTCTATAACGTTCATTCTAGCTATTGTGTTTAACTCTAACAAACCTTTTCTATCATTTGCACCTTTTACAACGTTTGCATTTGGGGATATATACGCATTTGCTCTGTAACCTTTTTCTAGTGCAATAAACACAGTATCTGTTAAATAATATTCTCCTTGAGAATTATTTCTTGTAATTAAATTTAACGATTCTATCAAATCAGCAGTTTTAAACCAATATGTTCCTGAATTTATTTCTTTTATTTTCTTCTGCTCACATGTAGCATCCTTTTCTTCAACTATACACTCTATTCCATTTTCATTTCTAACAATTCTGCCATAGCCTTTTGGCTCATCAAGTTCTGCTGTTATAACGGTAACAGAATTATTTTCAGATACATGCATTTCTCTTGATTTGATAATTGTTTCCGAATCAATAAATGGTGCATCACCACATAAAACCAAAGTATTACCATATATATTTTTTTCCATAAATGATATAGTTTGCATTACCGCATGACCTGTTCCTAATCTTTCTTCCTGTAAAACCGTTTCATATCTTCCGTTTAAATATGTATCTATAACATCTGCCATATAACCTTTAACAACACATATATTTGATAGTTCCGATTTTTCACATGCTTTTATAACCCATTCTAACATAGGAACTTCTAAAACTTCAAACATTGGTTTAGGTATTTCAGCTTTCATTCTTTTTCCTTGACCACCTGCAAGAATAATTACGTTATCCATAAATGTACACCTACTTTTCTATAATTTTTATCTAACTTTATTATTATGCCAAATTTCATAAAATTTTTCAATAGTTTTTTAAAATTAATATAAAATAATAATAACATCGTCACTAATAAACCTATTTGTAAGACTAAAAAATATATCCCAAAGGTCTAGTGCAACAGAAAACCGAGTCAACTCCGCAAATTCGAAACCCTGCAATTTTTTTCAAACTAATACACAAATAAAATATTTTTATTTTATTGTTTAATTTACACAAAATTCAACAATACTTTGTAAATACATTGACAATTTAAAACTTAAAATGATATAATTAATTATACAGTTCATTAAATAATATTATTTACATAATTTTAAGTTGAGGTAATAAAAATGTATATAGCCCGACAAGCCATTTTTGATCGTGAACTAAAGGTTTATGGTTATGAATTATTATATCGAAAAAGTATAAATTCAACACAATATGACGGAGTTTCATCCGTTCAGTCTTCTGCTGCTGTTTTAAATGGACTATATGAAATAGGTTTAAACAAAATTTCTGACAATAAAGTTTCTTTTATAAATTTTGATTCAGATTTTATTCATTCTGATTCTTTAGAGTTGATAGGGCCTAGTGACCTTGTCATTGAAGTGCTCGAAAACGCAACCATGAATGACAAACTAATCCAAAGAATAAAATATTTAAAACAAAGAGGATATCAAATTGCACTTGATGATTTTGTGAGTTTTTACAATACATATCCGCTAGTTCCTTTAACCGATATAATAAAGTTCGATATTTTAGCAACTCCTTTGGATACTATATATAAAGATGTTAGGAAAGCTATAGCACAGAAAAAAATTCTACTTGCTGAAAAAATAGAAAATATAGAGAATTTTAATCAGGCAAAAGAAATGGGATTTCAGCTTTTTCAAGGATATTTTTTCAGCAAACCTTATATTGTTGAAAAATCATCTGATACTTCATCAACAAAGTATCAGTACACCAGATTAATTGCAGAATTAAATCAAGTTGAACCATCTTACCAAAAACTCGCTGAAATAATTGAACTTGACGTTAATCTAGCTTATAGATTGGTGAAAGTATCCAGCATGCATGTCGGAGATGATTTAATATATTCTATTAAAAATGCTCTTACTTACATGGGACTAAAATCAATCCATAGATGGATTCATGTGCTCATGATAAAAGAACTAAGCTCATCAAAACCAGATGAACTTATGAGAATTTCACTTGTTCGTTCAAAATTTTGTGAATCTATAGCTATGCATGGCAATTTCTTCAGAAAAAAATATGAAGCCTCCATAATGGGTTTGTTTAGTGTTATAGACGCTATTCTTGATCAAACAATGAAGGAAGCTTTGGAGAATGTTGCAATTACAGATGCAATAAAGGAAGCCCTTATTTATAAAACTGGTGATCTAGTGCCCATATATGATCTTATGTTAGCATATGAACACGCTGAATGGGAACATGCAGATATTTTAATCAATCAAATGAATATATCTGAGCCCGAATTAAACAAGGCTTATTTAGAGGCTTTAAATTGGTCTACTCAAATAATGGATTTGATGACAAGTCAATAATATAATTTATTTCTTAACTTAATTACAAAAGCCACATAAATCTTAGGATTTATGTGGCTTTTGTTTTTTTATTTAAACTTCAAGTAATATTTGTATCATTAAAACTAAATCAACTGCTGTTATTTTTCCATCTCCATTCATATCACCATTTTCAGGTTTTACATTTTCAAAATCATTTATTTCTAGTATGATTTTTTTCAAAATAACTAAATCCAACACAGTTGTTTTTCCGTTTTCATCCATATCACCTGTTCCAGCTACTGGTTCTACTGTCGTTTCTGTAGTAGTAACCTCTGATAATGTTGTTTCCTCTGGCGTTGTGGTAACTTCTGTGATAATGGTAGTTACCTCTGATG
>JAEXNS010000342.1 GCA_023439605.1 Bacillota bacterium
AATAAAGACTATACAGCAAAATGGATAAAGGATGAGGAAAAAGATATATTTGAGGTTAGAATATAGGTTACTATTTAGACATTAAAGGTAAAATTTACAGTTTGGCAAGGGTTTCGACTCTGCGGAGTCGACTGGGCTTTCCGATCTCTCTGGACCTTCGGTAAAATATTGTGACCTTACATATATTGTTTAATAACAACTTGTTTTTTAAGGAGGACAAAGATGAAAAAAGAGTTTAATACTGTGGGTTTATGTATAAAAGATATGCATTATATGGTGGATATGAAAGATAGGATAGAGCATATAAAATTATTAATAGAAAAAGATAGATATTTTACTATAAACAGAGCAAGACAGTATGGAAAAACTACTTTGTTAAACCTTCTTTATGAGGAACTAAAGGAAAAATATTTTGTAATTAAAATAAGTTTTGAAGGTATAGGAAGCAAAGCCTTTACAGAAGAATATTTATTTTTAAAAACTTTTATAAATTTATGCTCTAAAAAAATGAGAGGTATATTAGATGAAAAAATTATACTTAATTGGGAAGAAAAAAGTGATGAATTAACTTTCGAAAACTTAGGTACTAAAATCTCAAATTTAATAAATGAAACGCCAAAAGAAGTTATTTTAATAATAGATGAAGTTGATAAAACAAGTGATAATCAATTGTTTTTGGATTTTTTGGGTATATTGAGAAGTAAGTATCTAGATAAAATTTCAGGTGATGATAATACTTTTAAAAGCGTAATACTTGCAGGAGTATATGATATAAAGAATATAAAAAGAAAATTAAAAGCAGATGAAGAAATAAGATACAATAGTCCATGGAATATAGCGGTAGATTTTAATGTTGACATGAACTTCAATCTTTCAGATATAGCGGGAATGCTAGAAGAATACGAAAAAGAAGAAAACACCAAAATGAATATTTTGGATATAAGTCATGAAATATACTCTTATACAAACGGATACCCTTTTTTAGTAAGTAAAATATGCAAAACAATAGATGAAGAATTAAATAAAAATTGGACAATAAAAGGCGTAAGAAATTCAGTAAAACTTATTTTAAAAGGAACAAATACTTTATTTGATGATATGATAAAAAACATAGAAAATAATGAGATGTTTAGAAATTTAATAGAAATTATATTAGTAAAAGGGCGAGAAATTCCATTCCAAATATCTGATCCTATAATTTCCTTTGGTGCAATGCTAGGTATTTTAGGTAATTCGGAAGAAAAAGTGATAATTTCGAATAGAATATTTGAAACATACATTTACAATCATATGGTGATAAGAAAAATAACATATGGCAACGGTATAATAAGTATAGATAATTCTCAGTTTATAGTTAATAATATATTAAACATGGAAAAAATACTTATAAAGTTTATGGAATTAATGAAAAGCGAGTATAGAGAAGAGGATAAAAAGTTTTTAGAGCGAGAGGGCAGATTATTATTTCTATGTTTTTTAAAGCCAATAATAAATGGAAAAGGACATTATGCAGTAGAAACACAAACAAGAAATAATACAAGAATGGATATAGTAGTTTTCTATGGTGAAGAAGAATACATAATAGAACTTAAAATATGGCACGGAGAAGAGGCAAGAAAAGCTGCAATAGAGCAACTAAAAGGGTATTTAAATTCAAAAAATAAGGATAAAGGTTATTTGGTAAGTTTTTGTTTTAATAAAAATAAAGACTATACAGCAAAATGGATAAAGGATGAGGAAAAAGATATATTTGAGGTTAGAATATAGGTTACTATTCAGCCATTAAAGGTAAAGTTTACGATTTTGTAGGGTTTCGACTCTGCGGAGTCGACTGGCTTTCCAGTCGCCCTGGACCTTCGATAAAACATTTCGGCCCTATATATATGGATGAATAGTAATGAGGCAAAAGATATATTTTAAGTTAGAATATAATTCTTGACTTTTTAAAAATATTATGATATCATATTACTATAGTAGCACGCTAAAGTGATAACTTAATTGGAGGAAAAAATGCATGAAATATTATGATTTAATAACACCTGAAGGAACAAATGATTTGCTTTTTGAGGATTGTATTGCTAGAAAAAATGTAGAATCTATTATAAATGAAATATTTATTAAAAGAGGATATCAAGAAATTATAACACCAGGCTTGGAGTTTTTTGATGTATTTAACTTGAAGTCAAGACATTTTGCTCAAGAAGATTTGTATAAAATGGTAGATAGAAAAGGGCGATTGTTAGTATTAAGGCCAGAATCAACCATGCCAATTGCAAGAGTTGTAGCAACTAGGTTAAAAGAAGCATCATTGCCTTTAAGACTATATTATAATCAATGTGCATACAACATAAGTCCTCTTATGACAGGTCGAAGTGACCAAATAGTTCAAGCTGGAATTGAACTTATAGGTTCAGATTCACTAATGGCAGATATAGAAGTTATTGATTCAGCAATAGAAGTTTTATCAAAATGTAAGGTAGAAGATTTTTCTGTTGAAATTGGAGATATAGGTTTATTTAAAGAACTTGTAAATAAGTTAGATATAAATGATAAGCAAAAAGAAAATATACGTTCGTTAATAGAAATGAAAAATTATCCAGCGTTAAATGATTTGTTGGATAGTATAGGAAATGACAAGATTATATATTCGTTAAAAAAATTACCTAGATTATTTGGTGGAAATGAAGTTTTTGAAAAAGCAGCAAAATTGTTTTCTGATGAAAAAATAGATAAGATACTCTCAAAACTACAAACAGTTTATAATGATATATCTTCATTATATCCAGATTATAAAATTACAGTTGATTTAGGTATGGTAAACAAGACGGATTATTATACTGGAATAATAATAAAGGGTTACATAAGAGACTATGGTGAATCTGTTTTATCCGGTGGAAGATATGATAAATTGATATCGGAATTTGGATATGATGTTCCTGCTACAGGATTTGCAATAAATGTTGATGCAGTTGCAAAAGTTATTTCAAAAACAGAAAAATTTTCTGTAAAAAAGCCAGATGTAATAGTATTTTCAAACAAAGAATTTTATATTAAAGCTTTTGATATTGCAAAAAAATACAGAGAAGATGGCATGATAACTGAAATTGCACTTTTTGATAATATAGAAGATGTAAGAGAATATGCAAAAGAAAAACAAATACATAAGATTGTATTGGTAAATGAAAATGTAACGGAGGTTAATTAATGTCTAAACCATTAAGAATAGCCCTAACTAAGGGTAGATTAGAAAAAGATACAGTTTCTTTATTTGAAAAACTAGGTTTTGATTGCTCGGAATTAACTAATAAAGGAAGAAAATTGATTCTTCAAGTTCCAGACGCAAACTTAGAAGTTGTTTTGGCAAAAGCTGCCGATGTAATTACTTATGTAGATAGAGGCGTTTGTGATATGGGCGTTGTAGGTAAAGATACGATAATGGAAATGAAAGGTAAGTTTTTTGAGTTAGTTAATCTTGGGTTTGGTAAATGCCGTTTTGCTTTAGCAACTAAAAAAGACTATAATTTTTATGAAGGTTATGAAGTGAAAACCATTGCTACAAAATATCCAAATGTTGCAAGAGCTTTTTTTGAAAGTAAAGGCATGGATGTTGATATAGTAAAAATAGAGGGTTCAGTTGAACTTGCACCACTTCTTGAACTATCACATGGAATAGTTGACATAGTTGAAACAGGTTCTACTTTAAAAGAAAATGGACTGGAAGTTGTAGAAGATATTGCACCTATTTCGGCAAGGTTAATTGTAAATACAGTAAGTTTAAAATTAAGACAGAAGGAAATAGAAACTCTTGTTAAGTTAATGGAGGAGAGTATTAAATGATAAAAAAAATAATTTCAAATGGAATAGATGAAATTTCTTTTTTAAAAGAATTAGAAAAAAGAAATGCAGAAACCGACAAAAAAATAACTCAAGTAGTTACAGAAATTATTGAAAATGTCAGAGAAAATGGCGATGAAGCAGTAAAACAATATACATTAAAATTTGATGGTAATTTACCTTTGTATTACGAAGTGCCAAGGGAAATAATAAATGATGCTTTGACTGAAGCTGATGAAGATTTTGTTAATGCATTATTAAATGCAATAGAAAATATTACTGAATTTCACAATAGACAATTAGATCAGGGATTTATAGATGCAAAGTCAAATGGAGTTATTTTAGGCCAAAAAGTAAGAGGACTTGAAAAGGTTGGATTATATGTACCAGGTGGAACAGCTGCATATCCATCAAGTGTTCTTATGAATGCAATTCCTGCAAAAATTGCAGGAGTAAAAGAAATAATTATGGTTACACCACCTTTGAAAGATGGTACACCAAATAAAGATATCCTTGTTGCTGCAGCTTTATGTGGAGTAGATAGAGTGTTTTTATCAGGTGGGGCACAAGCAGTTGCAGCACTAGCATACGGTACAAATGAAATACCTAAAGTTGACAAAATTGTTGGACCTGGGAATATTTATGTTGCTACAGCGAAAAAAGTTCTATATGGAGTAGTAGATATAGATATGATAGCAGGACCAAGTGAAATATTAATTCTTGCAGATGAAAGTGCAAATCCTTCCTTTATAGCCGCTGATTTGATGTCGCAAGCAGAACATGATGTTTTAGCTTCGTCCATACTGGTTACAACAAGTGAAGAAATAGCAGATAAAACAATAGCTGAACTGTCAAAACAAATAGAGAAATTATCTAGAAAAGACATTATAGAAAAATCTTTAAAAGATTTTGGGGCAGTAATAATATGTAGCAACATGGATACTGCAGTAGAAATTACAAACAAAATTGCACCCGAACATCTTGAGGTATTAACTAAAAATCCTATGGAGTATTTAGGCATACTCGAAAATGCTGGTTCAATATTTTTGGGACAATACTCTTCTGAAC
>JAEXNS010000349.1 GCA_023439605.1 Bacillota bacterium
GATAAAGACTATAAGATTAGTGAAGCATGGCTTTCACGCGTAAAAGAAGTGGTAGATTATGCAGTTGCAAATGATATGTATATTATTTTAAATATACATCATGATAATTCAAAAGAATTTATGTATCCTGATTCAGCTCATCTTGATCAATCAGTAAAATATGTATCTTCAATATGGACACAGCTTGCAGATAGATTTAAAGATTATAACGAAAAACTAGTTTTTGAATCTTTAAACGAACCTAGACTTGTTGGACATCAAAACGAATGGTGGTTTAATCCAAATTCAAATGATTGTGTAGATGCCGCAAATTCTATAAACACATTAAATCAAAAATTTGTAGATATAGTTCGTAATTCAGGTGGGAATAATGCAAAAAGATATTTGATGGTTCCTGGTTACTGTGCATCTATAGATGGTGTAACAAATAGTTATTTTAAAGTGCCTACAGATACAGCTACAAACAAAATTATACTTTCTGTTCACGCATATACTCCTTATAATTTTGCTTTACAAGGTGAAAACGAAACTGGTAGCGTAAGTACTTTTGATAGTGATACTTCTTCTGATATTAGAGAAATTGATTCCCTAATGTCAACTATATACAACAGATTTATAAGTAAAGGTATCCCTGTTGTTATCGGAGAATTTGGTGCTAGAAACAAAAGTGGCAATACACAAGCTCGTATAGATTTTGCTACTTATTATATAGCTGCCGCAAGAGCTAAAGGTATTACTTGTGTATGGTGGGACAATAATGCATTTACATCTGGTGAAGCTTTTGGTCTTTTAGACAGAAAAACCTTAACATGGAAATACCCTGAAATAGTACAAGGTTTATCAAAATATTCCGGAAATACTTCTACTATATATATAGAAACAACTGCAACAACAGTTCCTGTTCAAAAAGAAGATTTTGAAGGTGTGTTAGAAGAGTCTCTAGATGGATACACAGTTACTTTTGGTCAAGCTATCGGTGATACTATGAAACTTGATGTAGAATTAAGCGATATAGCAGTTTACGGAAATGGTTGTGTAGCTTTCTCTGTAAATCATGAAGGTACAAATTATTGGGTGGCTTTTCAATGGGAAACAAGTAAATCTGGACTTGTAACTGTTGATTTAACAACTCCATACCAAGTTCTAAATACTATTACTGAGGAAAAAGAGACAGATGAAGCTATTGTAAAAGCTGTTGTAGCTGCTGCACAAAGCATGAAGAGTGCAACAATTCAAAAATGGTATGCTGCAGATGCTGCTTCTTGGGATGGAATTGATGCAAAAGCAAACATAAACATAAAAGCAGCAAGTGTATCAAAAGCTGTAAATTCAGAAACTACTACTGAAGCTACAACTACAACTGTTACTACAACTACTACAGTAACAACTACACCTGTTACAACAACTACTACTGATGCTACAACAACTACTACCATAAATGTTGTTAATAGACTATATGGTGATCTTGATAATAGCAAAAATATAGATTTGTCTGACCTTGTAACTTTAAATCAATATCTAATAAAAGATATCACATTTACAAGTGAACAACTAAAATACGCTGACCTTAACTCAGATGGTACAGTTGATATAGCAGATGGTGCTTTACTAAAACAATTCTTAATGGGCGACCAAGTTAAATTAGGTGCATAAATAAAAAAATCTCCTTTGAATAAAATTCAAAGGAGATTTTTTTATTGTTTTATAAATACAAAATAAAATAACGCCCATATTTCAATAGCATTTAATACTATGGCTAAAGGAACGGCTATTTTAAATTTTAAATGCTTTGTTTTGTGACGACAAATACACATTCCCATGGCAATCCCTATGGCTCCAAAAAGAAACGCAAAAGAAAGCAATTTACGCTCACTTATTCTATACTTGTTTTTAACTGCATTTCTCTTGTCAATAAACATAATAAAAAAAGAATAAATATTTATTGTAAGTATAGCGATAATATAAAACCAAATACTATCCATAATCATTATATATTGTTTTTATTTTTTGCAGATGTCAATGTATTTTTCATAAGCATAGCTATAGTCATAGGACCAACTCCACCCGGAACTGGTGTAATATAACCCGCCTTTTCTTTTACAGCTTCAAAATCAACATCTCCACATAATTTGCCATTTTCCAATCTGTTCATTCCTACGTCTATAACCACTGCACCTTCTTTAACCATATCTGCTGTAACAAAATTTGCACGTCCAATAGCCACTACTAAAATATCTGCTTCCGCACAAACTTCTTTTAAATTTTTAGTTTTAGAATGACATATAGTCACTGTTCCACTTTTGTGTAATAATAACATTGACATTGGCTTCCCAACTATATTGCTTCTTCCAATTACAACGCAGTTTTTTCCACTTATTTCAACACCTGTGCTATCTATCAACTCCATAACACCAGCAGGAGTACATGGTAAAAAAGAATACTCTCCTATCATTATTTTTCCAACGTTAAAAGGATGAAAAGCATCTACATCTTTTTCAGGGGAAATAGAATTGATTATACTATTTTCATCTATATGAGATGGCAAAGGCAACTGTACAAGAATACCATTTACCTTGTCATCTTTATTTAATACATCAACTAAATCCAAAAGTTCTTGTTGAGTGGTTTCCGCTGGTAAAGCATATTCATAAGAGTTAAACCCTACTTCTTCACAAGCTTTTTTCTTTGCGTTTACATATACTCTAGATGCAGGATTGTCACCAACTATAACAACTGCAAGACCTACACCAATACCTTTACTTTGAAGTTTAATTGTTTCTGATTTTACACTTTCCTTAACTTTTTGGGATACTTCTTTCCCGTTGATTAAACAAGACATTAAAATTTCCTCTTTTCATGTAATTTTTTATTACTATTCAGCCACATATACAAGCCAGAGATGTTTTA
The DNA here is from genome assembly GCA_023439605.1 of Bacillota bacterium. Taxonomy (GTDB): domain Bacteria; phylum Bacillota; class Clostridia; order Oscillospirales; family Ruminococcaceae; genus JAEXNS01. The sequence continues at coordinate 2,908 of JAEXNS010000349.1, forward strand.
CCGAAGGTCCAGGGCGACCGGAAAGCCTGGTCGACTCCGCAGAGTCGAAACTCCTACAAAATTGTGAAATTCACCTTTAGTTAGCAAATAAATAGAAATTTTTTAGCTATTTTCAGACTTAGACTCTTCATCCTTTTTAGCTTCATCTTCTAGTATTTCAACATTTAACTTTGCGGATTTTTTACTTTTGTTCATTTTATTTAGTGTTTCTTCTATAAGATTTTTTGATTCCTCACTATCTCTATAGAAAACATACTCAGAACCCATTCTTTTTACTTTTGAACCCATAATAAATAAAATAATAACAGAAGCAATAAAAGCAATCATTCCAAGCACCTGGGAACCCCTTAGGTTTCCAAGCATCAAACTATCTGTTCTCAATCCCTCTATAAAAAACCTACCTATTCCATACCAACCAACATACATCAAAAACATTTGTCCATCAAATTTTCTTCTTTTGGAGATCAATAACAAAATCATAAACCCTAACAAACACCAAATAGATTCATATAAAAAACATGGGTGGACTGGTTTCATCGGATCCATAGCCAGTATATCTGAGGCTGACGAAATAGAACTGTTGTTCTCAATTATCCATTCTTGTATTTTTCCACTAGTCATACCCCATGGTAAGTCTGTATTATATCCGAACGCTTCATGATTAAAAAAATTCCCCCATCGTCCTATTCCTTGTCCTATTAAAAATCCCATACCTGCAATATCAAGCAATGGCATAAGTCTAAGTTTGCGAATCTTTGCAATAATCCCACCAATCAAAAAGGCTCCTATTATACCACCATATATCGCCAAACCGCCATTTCTAGTATTTATTATTTCTTTTAAATTACCTTTATAATTATCCCATTCTAAAAAAACATAATAAAGCCTTGCTCCAATAACTCCTCCAATTATTCCACCTATAATGGCATCAATTGCCCTATCTGAATCTATTCCGTATTTTTTCATTTGAGAAAATCCAAATAAAATTGCCAACAGCATTCCAATAGTTATAATTACACCATACCATTGAATTTGAACCCCAAATACCGTGAATGCCTCACTTTTTATGTTAATATCTATTCCCATTTTAGGAAATACAATTTGATAATAATCTAAATCTTGATTACTTATCATTTATTCACACCTAACTTTCTATTATAGATATAGCTACATTTTCAGTATCAAATCTTTCAACTAAACAACTTTGAACATCTTCATAAGTCATTTGTGACAATATTTTTACACCATCAAAAGGCGATAAATTAGAAAAATAATTGTTTATAAGTAAATTTGCCACAGAATCAACATTATTAAACTCTCTAATAGTAGAGCCATAAGTTGCTTTTTTTATAACATCAAAATGTTCTCTATTTAATCCGTCTTTTTTCGCCTTGCTTATAGCCATTTTTATTCTATTTAAAACTTCACGTGGATCTTTTGATTCACCTGCAAAAATAATAGTAAAATACCCATCACCATTGAAAATTTCAGTAGAAAAAGAATTATTTATAAGTCCATCATCCATCAATTCTTTATACAATTCAGAAAAAGCATCTGCTATAACATTTACAGCTATATAAGCTTCCATTTCTGCCTTTAATCCTTCATATCCTTTTACAGAGTTTGATTTAAATCCAATATGGAAAATAGGTGTGCCTACAGGCATTTTTTGAACCACCTCATTTTTTACAATACCATATGGTTCTTCTTCAAATACCGTCTCCAATTTTTTGTCATTAGTTGGAATTAAAAGTTCATCTGCTATTTTAAGTACTTCTTCAGTTTTTACATTTCCAGCAATAGATAAAACCATATTGTGTAAATTATAAAAAGTATTGTAACATTTATATAGTAAATCAGCATCAATTTTAGCAATACTTTCAACTGTACCGGCAATATCTATTTTTACAGGATGATTGTGATATAAACATTTCAGTAGATTAAAGAAAACTCTCCAACCCGGATTATCCTCTGTCATCTTAATTTCTTGTCCAATAATGCCTTGCTCTTTATCGACACTTTCTTTGGTGAAATAAGGTTTTTGAACAAATGATAGTAAAATTTTAAGTGACTCTTGATAATTATCTGAACAACTAAATAAATAACAAGTTTTATCAAATGAAGTATATGCGTTTGCTGAAGCTCCTGTTTTTGCATATAAATCAAAAACATCTGTATCCTCATTTTCAAAAAGCTTATGCTCCAAAAAATGTGCAATACCCTCTGGTACAATCGTATACTTTTCATCATCTTCGGTTTTGAACATAGTATTTATAGATCCATATTTTGTTCCAAACAAAGCTTCTGTAGTGCTGAAACCTTCCATTTCCCACACTAAAATATCAAGTCCACTAGAATGCTTTATGTAGTTATACTTTTCACCAGTTATCTCATCATGGATTACTTTTATTTCAGACATTATTATTCTTCCTCCATATTATCGTTTTTACCATTCATAATATACACAGTATCAAGCTCAAAAGATTTCGCTGCTTCAATTATATCTTCTCTTTTTATATCTTCATACTTTTTAATTTCCTCATATGGGGTGCATATTTCTCCTAAATAATATTTATCCATATACCATCCGACAAGAGATGAAGGTGTATCTCCGACACTTTTTAAGGAGTTAGCAATATACAAAACGGTATTTTCCATATCCTCATCTGTAAAATTACCTAATTTTATTTCATTGAGTTGATTTAAAATTTCATTTTTTGCCTTATCTATATTTGACTGTTCAACACCGCTATCTATAACCAGAGTTCCTTTTGATAACATGTACATTGCAGAACAATAGTAGCATAAGCTTAATTTTTCACGAACATTTACAAATAATTTTGAAAATGTTGTTCCACCCAATATTTTCGACATAAGGGAATTTGCATATTTATTTGGATTTGTTGATTTTAAAGCCATAACCATTTTTGATTGATTTACATCAAGTTCTTCTGTTACTTCACTTAGAACTTCTTTTAACGGGCTTAAATTATAAATAATTTTTGTCCTAATTTCTCTTTCTACCTGTGAAAACGCATTTTGGATCTTTTCTTTTAAATTATCTATTGGTTTTGGACCAACAAAGAAAACTTCAACTTGAGAATATCTTAAAAAATTCAAATATGCTTCATAACATTCATCAGATGTTATTTCTTGTGCTATTTCTATAGTTCCATTCACAGAAAACTCCAAAGGTTCCCCTGTAAAAATAGTTTTTCTTGAACGCATAACTGCGTATCCACGTTTATTATTTATTTCTGATTTTATAGCTTCTATAAGATCTCTCTTTTTCAACGAAAATTCTCTTGAATCAAATGCACCCGCAGTTGCATTAGGTTTAAATAAGCAAAGTTCAAAAATTTCAAAAAGTTCATCGAATATTTTTTCTTTTTCAATTGCATATCTGTCTTCAATACAGCTCATACTCATAGATATGATTTGATTATCACCTCTGATTCCTGACTCACCATATAATGCAGAACCATATAAAGCGTTTAGTTTTTTTGACAACTCAGCAAGAGTTTTATATTTACTATTACATGAACATAAAACTGAAATTGCCAATGTGTTTTTAGGTGAAATATATTCGTCTAATTTTGTTATGAATTTTACTCTAAAAGTATTTGTTTTAAATTTTGGATCTATTATAGACGTAAAGCCTATACCATTTCCAAGTTCTTCTCTAAAATATGAGGTAGACATAATTTTCTCCTTATTTTTTAATTTTTTACTATTGTTTTAATAGCATTTTTTTTGTATAATGTAAATGGTTATTACTCATCCGTATGTACAATGTCGTCAACTTAGCAAAAAATTAAAGTTTTACTCGATTTTTTTCAAAAAATCGTAGGTTTCCAAAGGGCAACGCCCTTGGTCGCTTTCCGCAGAAAGCGAAATCTTTATGCTTCAAGAGCTTTTTTGCTTCTTTTTGCGAT
>JAEXNS010000372.1 GCA_023439605.1 Bacillota bacterium
CTTACCTGGTTTTAGCCAAGCAATGTCATCTCCTACGGTCCAAACTTTGTATCCTTTTTTAACATATCCTTCTGGAGGAATAAGCATAGCTAAGTTAGTTTTACCACATGCAGATGGGAATGCAGCTGCAACATATTTTGTTTCGCCATCTGGTTTTTCGATTCCAAGAACAAGCATATGTTCTGCCATCCAGCCTTCATTTTTTCCTTGATATGAAGCTATTCTTAATGCAAAACATTTTTTACTTAATATAACGTTTCCGCCATAACCTGAATTTATAGACCAAATAGTATTATCTTCTGGGAAATGAACAATATATCTATTTTCAGCATCTATTTCTGCTCTAGCATGTAAGCAACGTACAAAGTCATTTGATGTATCTCCTAGATCATCTAAAGCTTTTTGACCCATTCTTGTCATGATATTCATGTTCAATACAACATAAATAGAATCTGTAAGTTCTACACCTATTTTAGACATTGGAGAACCAAATGTTCCCATTGAGAAAGGAACAACGTACATAGTTCTACCTTTCATAACGCCATCAAACATAGGAGTTAATTTATCATACATTTCATTTGGTGCACACCAGTTATTTGTAGGGCCTGCATCCTCTTTATCTTTAGAACAAATAAAAGTTCTATCTTCAACACGAGCAACGTCGTTTACAGCTGTTTTATGATATAAACAACCTGGAAGTTTTTCTTGATTTAATTCCATTACCTCGCCAATTGAACAAGCCTCAGCTCTAAGTTTTTCTAATTGCTCTGCACTTCCATCTATCCATACAACATTGTCTGGTTTAGTAAAAGCGATCATCTCTTCTACCCATTGGATAACATTTTGGTTTTTTGTTAATGCCATTATTACTTTTCCTCCTTGATTTATCATAATATCACTTTTTTGGTGTAAAAAGATGGTAAATCTAAAAAAAAACCATCCTCCCACTTATACAATTATAATATTTATATGTCAATATGTCAATATAAAATCAAACAATAAATAAAAAATAAAGAATTATTGTTTTTTATTTTTTTTAATAAAATTTATTATAAATTTTCTATTGATAAAGTTGCCACTGCATTTAAACTTTCATCAGCAATAGTTCCATTTAAATAATCATAATATCCCTGTACAGCTATCATAATAGCATTGTCTCCACATAAATATAAATCAGGCATATATAATTCCATATTGTTTTCTTTGCACTTTAATTCCATTTCATATCTTACTCCGCTATTTGCAGATACACCACCTGCAATTACTATTTTGTTAATATTAAATTTTTTTGCTGCCATTATTGTCTTTTCAACTAAAATTTCTGAAATGTTTTTTTGCAAGCTTGCTGCCAAAGCATATTTATCTATTTCTATTTTTTTTTGCTCTGAATTATGAATTATATTTATAACAGCAGTTTTAATACCAGAAAAACTAAAATCAAATTCATTTCCGGATACTCTAGGTTTTGGCAGAACATATTTCGTATGATCACCTTGTTTTGATGCTTTATCAATATGAACTCCACCTGGATAGGGAAATCCCAATGCACGAGCACACTTATCAAAACATTCACCGGCTGCATCATCTCTAGTTCTTCCTATGAGTTTAAACTTTGTATAATCCTCGACCTCTATTATATGGCTATGACCACCACTAATAACAAGACAAATATATGGTGGTTTTAATTCAGGATTACAAACATAATTACTAGCTATGTGCCCAGCAATATGATGGACTGGTATAAGCGGTTTTTTTATACTATATGCTAAACCCTTTGCAAAATTAACACCAACCAACAAAGCCCCTATCAATCCAGGTGCATATGTAACAGCTACAGCATCTATATCATTTAATGTTATCTTTGCTTTTGTTATTGCTTCTTCAACCACAGTTAAAATATTTTCACTATGTCTCCTAGATGCAAGTTCGGGAACCACTCCGCCAAACTTCTTGTGTTCTTCTATTTGAGTTGCAATAATTGAAGAAAGAACTCTTTCTCCATCTTCTACTATTGCTGCTGCTGTTTCATCACAAGAACTCTCTATGCCTAATATAATCATAAATAAACTCCTCATTTAAAATACTTATCAATTTATTATACATTATTTTTTTTAAATAATTCAACATTTATTTTGTTAATTAAATAATTTATACTATAATAAATCATAATATGTTTAGGGGGAGAGATTTGGCAGAATACCTATTCAGCCAAACAACTGGGTCAACGTCCGCAATTTATGAGGCTCTGCCTCAAACTCCGCTTCTTTTTCTATCGCAAAAAGAAGCAAAAAAGATCTTAAAGTATAGGGCTTTCGCTTTCTACGGAAAGCGACCAAGGGCGTTGCCGTTTGAAACCCTACAATTTTTTGAAAAAATCGAGTAAAACTTTAATTGCTTTTACTAATATTTTTGTTTAAAATCACTATTTTAAAAAACATAAAAAAATCATATTAAAAAGCTTGAAAGTTCATGTTAAATATGCTACAATTAATAAAAACATTCGTTTTATATGTTCTTTTTTCACTATTTTCAATAAAGGAAGTGCATTTTGATGAGAAAATTTACATTATTTTTATTTGCAATTACTTTTGTTCTCTTAAACTCAAATAATAATTTAAAATTAAATGCAGAAATAAAAACAGATCCAACTAAAAATGGATTGATATCTATATCCGATGAAGAATATCAAAGTATAATAGACGATATGAAGGCCACAGATGATATTGGTTTCGATAATATATTTACACCTATAGACGATTATAATTTGCCAAGTTATAACTCTAATCATTCTTATAAGGCTACTGAAACAACATCTTTTCCTTCCACGTTTGATTTAAGAAATTATAACCTAATAACACCTGTAAAAAGACAGTTGACCTATGGTACCTGTTGGGCTTTTTCTGCTTTAGCTTCTATTGAAACAAATTTAATAAAAAGATATAATCAACCACAAACACTTGACTTATCCGAATGGCATTTAGCTTATTTCACATATACAGGCAACACATCTTTTACTCCTGCAAATACAACAAATATTTTTTATGAAGGCGGTAGCAACAATTATGCTACAACAATACTTTCAAAGTGGATAGGAACTGTTTTTGAAAAGACTGTTCCATATAATTCAGGAACTACCTTTGATGAATCACTAAGATTTAATGCTGATTTTCATATGCAAGATGCATATAACATAAGACCCTGGATTGAAGATCCTTACAGTTATTCAGTAGATGAAATTAAAGATTTATTATTTCAAAAAAATGCACTCTCAATTTCTTATTATAGCAACGAAAACTATTATAATTCACAAACTGCATCTCATTTTTGTAATGAAGACATAAAACCAGATCACGGTTCAACTATTATTGGATGGGACGATAACTATCCTAAAGAAAACTTTTTATCCAATATGCAACCTCAGAACAATGGCGCGTGGTTGGTGAAAAATAGTTGGGGCACTTCATGGGGAAAAGAAGGCTATTTTTGGCTTTCATATGAAGATAAAACATTAAAGAGTATGTCTGCATTTTTTGCTGAACCTAAGAATAATTATTTAAATAATTATTCTTATGATGAGTTTGGATATTATACAACTATATCAGCAGATAGAAATCAAACTAAAACTACATCATACATGTCAAATATATATACAGCAAAAGAGAATGAGTATGTTTCTGCAGTTTCTTTTTTCACCTTTGAACCAAACACGTCATATGAAATACTTATATATAATAAATTAACCAATAAAGCTGTTCCATCTTCCGGTACAGCTAGTGAGAAAACAATAGGAACAGAAAAGTACAGTGGATACCATACAATAAAACTTAATACCCCTATTCCAATCTCTACTGGAGAATCATTTTCTACTGTAGTTAAAATAACAAGTCCCACAACAACTTTCTGTATACCTGTTGAAGCATACATGGTAATAGAACTGGATGGACAAATGTATGCAAATATAGACTATAAAAAATACAACGACAACTCTTCATCTGGTCAAAGTTATATCAGTTCAGATGGTTTAAGATGGACAGATATAAACAAATCTTCATATACATATAAGTCCACTTCACATTATAATTTATCTACATCAAACATTTCAATCAAAAATGTCTATTTAGGAAATGTTTGCTTAAAAACATTTACATCAAAAGAAATCACAGAAAATATTTCTGGAGACATAAACAAGGACGGTTCAGTATCTTATATAGATTTTATTCTACTTAAAAGTTTCTTAATTATGTCTGACTCATTAGAACTCGATTTAAATGTTGCTGATTTAAACTACGACGCTAACATAGATGTATTTGATATGATATTATTGAAAAAAATAATCTTACAATCAAATTAATTTACTATTTAGCAAAATGTATAAAGCAGAGATGTTTTGCTAAAGATCCAGAGTGACCCAAAAACCTTGCAAGTCCCAAGCTTCACCTTTTATAATAATTCTATTATCCCCTTTTAAAGTTGAAACTCAAAACGTTTTATTGCTTTAAAGGGGATTTTTGTACATAATTTCGCTGTAAATTAATAAATATTTTTAATGATTGGAAAAACCAAAAATAAAACCCAAAGAAAAATTTATTAAATTATTGTAATTATATCTATATAGTTATGCAATTTATACATATTAATTGTATCAAACATGTTTTTTATACACGTAAATATGTTTTTAGTTGACAATAATTAATTATACATGATATAATTAATTATTCTTAGTCATAAATCATTCGAAAACATTCAACTCATATGGGGAGTATAGTATGAATACAATTATTAACGATAATATTTCTTCCTTTGAAATATTAAAGCAAATGAAAATAGGATGGAATCTAGGAAATACTTTTGATTCAAATGCTGATTGGATAAAAAACGGAAACCCTGTTGATTATGAAACTTCATGGGGAAACCCTTATACCACTCAAGAATTAATCTCAAAAATGAATTCCGCTGGGTTTAAAACTATACGTATTCCTATTACATGGACAAACCACTTTGACTTGAAAACTGGTAAAATCAATATTGAATGGATTCAAAGAATTAAAGAAGTTTTAGATTTTGCTATATCAATAAATATGTATGTAATTATAAATATACATCATGAAAAATGGCATAATCCTGTATATAAAAATATAGAACAAGCTTCTTCTATATTAAATAAACTTTGGACTCAAATATCTTTATTTTTTCAAAGTTATGATGAGCATCTTCTTTTCGAAGGTTTAAACGAACCTAGAATTATTGGTTCCGAGCACGAATGGTCTGGGGGGAATCCTGAAACACATGATGTTATAAACAAACTAAATTCTACTTTTATAAAAACAGTAAGATCAACTGGCGGCAATAATTCTTTTCGTCATTTGATCGTTCCTACACATGCAGCCTCTGCTACTCAAAATGCTATAGGTGGTTTTGAAATACCTAATGATAATAAAATAATTGTTTCTATACACTCATACTCACCTTATAATTTCGCACTTAATCCAAACGGAACTAATTCTTGGAATGTATGTAATCCTATAG
>JAEXNS010000071.1 GCA_023439605.1 Bacillota bacterium
ATATCAACATTTGCCCTATTGGTCCAAATTTCTAGCTGGTCTATTGCAGCAGCCCTAAAAGTATCTGCAGCTGCAACAAGAACTTTCTTGCCTTCATTTTTGAATTTATAGCATAGTTTACCTATTGTTGTGGTTTTACCTACTCCATTTACACCTATGACTAAAATAATCGCAGGTTTATTTTCTAAATCTAATTCTAAATCATTTCCCATCATATCTGCAACAACTTCATGGATTAAATCCATAATTAAAGATGGATTTGTAATACCTCTCTCTTTGATTTTTTTTCGAAGTTCCTCGCAAATTTTCATAGAAGTTTCTACTCCAACATCACTCATTATCAAAGTTTCTTCAAGCTGTTCAAATAAATCTTCATCTATTTTAGTAAATGAATTTAAAATAGTTTCTATTTTAGATACCATTTGCTGTTTCGTTTTTAATAAACCTTGTTTAATTTTACTAAATAAGCCCATTTCTCATCCTCCTTGAAAATATGTTACAATTCAGTCATAATCATAATGCAAAGATATATGCCCCGAAGGTCCAAGTCAATCAAGCTAGGTCGACTCTGTGAACTGAAACACTATAACATTGTAAACCTTAACTTTAGCTCTGAATAGTAACGAAAATATATTATATATTATTGCATAATTTCATCGGGTATGTCAACCTGTTGCATTTTTAATAATTTTGAAATTCCATTTTCCTGCATTGTAACTCCATATAAAACATTAGCTGCCTCCATAGTTCCACGCCTATGAGTTACAATTATAAACTGAGTGTTATCTGTAAATTTTTTAAGATAAACAGCATATTTACGTACATTAACTTCATCTAAAGCAGCGTCTATTTCATCTAAAATACAAAATGGAACTGGTTTAATTGTTAAGATAGCAAAATAAATGGCTATAGCAACAAAAGCTTGTTCTCCACCAGATAGTGCTATTAAATTTTTAATAACTTTTCCAGGTGGTGCTACAACAATTTCTATACCTGACTCCAATATATTTTCTGGCTCAGTAAGAATTAATTCTGCTTTTCCTCCGTCAAATAATTCTACAAATATCTTTTTAAAATTATAGTTTATTTTTTGAAAACATTCTGCAAAAATGACTTTCATTTCTTCGGTTAAATCACTAATTAATTTTTGTATTTCTTTTCTTGATGTACAAATATCATCAAGTTGTTTTTTCATAAAAGTATAGCGTTCTGAAACTTCTTTAAATTCGTCAACTGCACTAACATTTACAGAACCAAGAGCTTTAATTTGACTTTTAATATCATTTAATTTTTTTTGTGTTTTTAATACATCATTTATTGGTTCCGCTAGTTTTTGAGCTTCACTTCTTGTTAGTTCATAACTTTCCCATAGTTCTAACATAATATCATCAAATTCTTTTTGTTGTGAATGTATTTTTTCATCAAATCTTGAAATCTCTCTTGAAATTTTTTCTCTATCAATATTTAAATTTTTTAATTCCACCCTTAACTCATTGGTACTTTTTTCGTATTCATTATGTATGCTTATGCTATCTTTTATATTTTCATTATTTTTTTCTATTTGTAATTTTATATCCAATAACTTTTCATTACACACTTCAATGTTACTGGTTTTTTCTAATATCAAACTATTTTTGCTTTTTAATTCATTTTTAAAATTTTCAATTTCAGTTTTTATTTTATTATTTTCATAAAAATATCTATTTTTTTCAGATTCAATTACTTGATTATCTTTTTCTAAAATTATTATATTCATTTTGATTTCAGAAATTGATTCTGCTATTATTTTTCTTTTTTCTTGTAAAGTACTTTTTTTATTCTGTTCTTCTTTAATGTTTTTTTCTAATTCCAAAATATTTATATTAATATCTTCTAATTGAGTTTTTAAAACACTAATATTTTTTTTCTCTATTTCAATTTTACTTGTATATTTATTTTTATTTTCAAATAAATTATTTATGTTTTTCTCCAACTGAGAAATAAAACTTGAACTAGATTGAATTTCAGAATTATATTTGTAATTCAGAGCCATTTTTTCATTTTGCTCTTTTTGTAAAATATCTATTTCAGTTTTTATTTTATCTAATTCTATCTTTTGATTTAAAATTTTTTTACTTGTTATTTCATTTTCATTTAATAAATTATCTATTTCAAAATTTAATTTTTCAATCTCACTTTTTCTTGTTAGAACACCAACATTATTTAACTTTGAACCACCTGTAAATGAACCACCTACATTTATTACTTGTCCATCCAAAGTGACAATTTTAAACCTATACTTATATTTTTTAGCAATATGAGTAGCTACCTCAATATCTTCAGCTATTACAATTCTTCCAAGTAGATTAAAAACTATATTTTTATACTTCATGTCAAACTTTACTAAATTTACGCCCAAATTAATAAATCCCAATTCATCAAAAACTGATTTTTCGTTAAACTCAAAAGCTTTTATTGAAGTTAAAGGTAAAAAAGTGGCACGTCCTTTTTTTAATTCTTGCAAATATTTAATACATCTCTTTGCATAATCCTCATTTTCAACAACTATATTTTGAAGTGAACTTCCAAGTGCTGTTTCTATAGCTAAAGCATACTTTTCATCAACATTTAATAAATCTGCAACAGAACCACATACCCCACTTAATTTTGAGGATTTAGCGGCTTTAATTATTTCCTTTACACTGTAATTAAAGCCCTCCATATTGCTTTCTAAGTCGTTTAAAACTTTTAATTTATTTTGTTTCTCTTTCTGAGAAAATAAACTTTTTTCATATTCTTCCTTGTAGATATTTAATTTTGTTGTTCTAGTCTCAAATATATTTTTAAAACCTAAAATTTTATTTTTTAATTCTTGTTCATAATTTATCAGATTAGATAATTCCACCACTTTAAAATGATTTACTTTTTTTGCTTGATCCATTTCATTTGTACATTTTAAAATTTCCTCATCATAAACAAAAAGCTCTTTTTCCATTTCTAAAATATTATTTTTAGAGGTTTGAATTTTCAAGTTTATTTCGCTTTGTTTAATATAATTCAAATTCAAAAAGTCTCCAGCCTTATCAAAATTAATATCTAAATTTGATGCTAAATCATCAATAGATTTAAATTCTTTTTCTAATTCAAGTATTTTATCATTATAATCTTTTATCATTTTTAGATTTTCTTCTAGCTTTAAAGAAATTTCATCCACTTTAATTATATTGGTTTCTAAATTAATATTGTTACTATTTTGACGTTCTTCTATATTAGGTAATTCTTTTTGTAAATACTCTATTTCACTTAATAATACTGCAATATTTGATTTATATTCAGAAGATTTTTTTTCTATTTCTAAAATAAAATTTTTATATTCATCTATTTTTATAGATATAGCTTTCATTTTACCATATATTAATTGCATTTTATCTTCATTTTCACTTATTTTACTTTCAATAACTTCATAATTTGAATTATAAATAAGTAAATCATTTTTTAATTTATCGATATTTTTTTTATATTCATCAATCTTATTTATCCATAAAGAAATTTCCATTTTACGTTTTTCTTCTGCTAAAACTATAAATTTCTGAGCTTTTTCTGCTTGAATTTTTAAAGGTGATATTCTTGATTCAAGTTCTGCTACTATATCTTGTAATCTAACAATATTATCCTCAGCTTGAACCAATTTTTTTTGTGCTTCCTCTTTTTTATATCTAAATTTAGAAATACCAGCAGCTTCTTCAAAAATATCTCTTCTATCTGTACTTTTGGCACCAACTATCTCAGCAATACGGCCTTGCCCAATTATAGAATAACCATCTCTCCCAATTCCAGTATCCATAAATAATTCATTTACATCTTTTAATCTTACATTTTTCCCATTTACTCTATATTCACTATCACCATTTCGATATAACTTTCTCGTTATAGAAACTTCATCATTATCAAAATGTAACTTTCTTTCAGTGTTATCAATATAAAGTGTTACTGCTGCAAAACTTACAGGTTTTCTTTTTGTTGTACCAGAAAAAATAACATCTTCCATTTTATTTCCTCTAAGTGTTTTAGTTGATTGCTCACCTAAAACCCATCTTACAGCATCACCAATATTACTTTTTCCGCTTCCATTTGGGCCTACAACACCTGTCATACCT
>JAEXNS010000112.1 GCA_023439605.1 Bacillota bacterium
TTAATTTAAATCTCCATTTATGTCTGCAAACAAAGAAACAGTTGAAAACTCCTTGTATTTTGCAGTTTCTAAAAGTATTTCACTTATAAATTTTCTTGTTTCAAAATTATTTTTGCACTTCATAATAATTCTATATCTAAACTTATTATTTATTTTAGACAAACTATATTTTGCAGGACCTAATATTCTTAAGGGAAACTTTATCTGTTCTTTAATCACTTTATCTTTTATAATTGCTAACAAAGTATTTGATGCTTCTGATGCCTTATCATCATTTTTTGAAGAAATACCAAAAATGCACACATCACATATAGGAGGGAAAATAAGGCTTCTCCTCAAGGCAATTTCTTCATTGAAAAACGACTCATATTCTTGATTTGCAGCTAAATTTAAAACATAATGTTCGGGCATAAATGTTTGTAAATATGCACGCCCCTTTTTTTCTCCTCTTCCACTTCTTCCTACTACCTGAGTTATAAGTGAAAAAGTACGTTCATAACTTCTAAAATCACCGGCAAATAAAGCTTTATCTATCGATAACACACCTACAAGAGTTACATTTGGGAAATCCAATCCCTTTCCAATCATTTGAGTTCCTAGCATTATATCATATTTGCCTTTGCTAAAGTCATCAAAGGATTTTTCATATGCATATCTTGAAAATGTAGTATCTGCATCCATTCTTAAAATTCTTGCATCTTTAAATAAAAAAGATAAATCTTCCTCTATTTTTTGAGTTCCAAATCCTATTTGTTTAAACCTTTGGCCACCACAATTTTCACAAGTATCAATTAAACCTTCACTATTTCCACAATAATGGCAAATCATGCGATTATTCACTTTATGATATGTCATAGGTATTGTACAATTTTTACAGTAAATTGGTGTGTTACAATTACAGCAACTCATAATGGAATAGTATCCTCTTCTATTAAGTAATAAAATAGTTTGCTCAGAATTTTTTATATTCAATTCTATTTCCTCAATAAGAGTTCTACTAAATTCACTATAGTTTCCTTCATTTCTTTCAACTGACATATCAATAATTTCTACTTTGGGAAGCTGCGAATTAGAAAATCTTTCTTTTAATTCAAGCAACTTATATACACCTTTTTTGGCATAATAGTAACTTTCTATTGATGGAGTTGCAGAAGCAAGAACCAAAACTGCATTGTGAATTTTGCACCTTTGTTTCGCTACTGAAACAGTATTATATCTAGGAGAATTCTCGGACTTATATGAGCGTTCGCCTTCTTCATCCATAATTATAATCCCAATATTTTCAAAAGGAGCAAATACCGCACTTCTCGTTCCTATAACAATCTGTGACTTACCTTGCTTAATCTTTTTATACTCTTCAACTCTTTGAGTTAATGATAAATTACTGTGAATTATCGAAATTATATCTCCAAAATAAGATTTGAACTTTTTCTCAATTTGTGGAGTCAAAGAAATTTCAGGTATAAGCATAATGGCTTGTTTTTTTATTGCAATAGTTTGTTCTATTAATTTTATAAAAACTGATGTTTTCCCACTTCCAGTTACTCCATGAATAAGAAAACAATCAGGTTCATTTTTTTCTACTTTGTTAAAAATTTCCGATTTAATATTTTCTTGATTTTCCGAAAGCTTTAATTCCTCAAAATCCTGAGGAAAATCATTTTCATTTTCACCTTTTCTAAATGTTTCATATTCAAATTCTTCTATAACACCATTTTTTATAAGATTTTTAATCACTATAAGAGTTACATTACATAAATAAACAATCTCCTTTACTGCAGCAGAAAAGTTTTCTTCAAGTAATTGAATTATTTGTTTTTGTTTAGTTGTAACCTTAAAATCAGCTGGATTTATAGCAAATTTATCTGTTAGTTTAACCATTTTAATACTATAATCTTTAATATTTTGCTTTGCTTGACTTGTTTTTTCAATCATTTCTTTTTCTATTAAAGATTCTATTATTTTAGATTTTTTTGAATTTAGATTATCATCAAGTATCATATCAAATTCTTTTTTACTTTTTGCATTTATCAAAAAATTTAATATGTTTATTTCTTCTTGATTAAACCTTTCTAAATCAAAATTAATAACTTTCGATGTTAATTTATACTTTTCTGTTATTGTCACATTCAGACCAGATGGAATCATAGACTTTAAAGCATCATAATATGTACAAAATGTATTTTCCTTTAGCCAATATATAAGTTCTAACATTTCAATATTAATGATAGGTTCTTTATCTATAACTGCAAAAATAGGTTTGATTTTAACATTTTTGCACAACAATTCTTCATCTAAAACAGACAATATAATGGCTGTCCTTTTTCTATTTCCATATCCAAAAGGGACTAGCACTCTTTTGCCTTTTTGAACTTCATTTTCAAATTCAAATGGTACTGAATAAGTATATGGCTTATCAAAAGAATATGCCACATTACTTACTGCTACAGAAACTTTTTTTATCCCACTATTCAATACCATCACATCCATTTATTGTTTTTCTTCTTCAAATTCAATAATTTTATATTTTCCAGCTGCAAACTCTTCTACTGATGTTTTTACTGGCTTTTCTTTCAAAACTTCACCTTTGTCATATAAATCATCTGCAATTTCTCTAGCTCTTTTTGCAACTGCAATAACTAATGAGTAATAGCTTTCGTTTTTTGTTATAATTTGCGTAATAGCTGGTCTAAGCATTTTTTAACACCTCATAAACACTTTCTTTAGTATATTTTACTTTCATTTTTTCTGCCTTAACTATAGTTTTAAAATCTTCTATTGCTTTTTCTAATTCAGCATTGAAAATTATATAGTCATATTTGTCTGCAAATCCAAGTTCATAAGCAGCAGCGGATACTCTTCTTTGTATAACATCTTCTTTTTCAGTACCTCTTTTATTTAGTCTACGCTCTAACTCTTTTATTGATGGAGGAGCTATAAACACAAAAACTGCATCTGGACATTTTTCTCTAATTTGCATGGCACCTTGAACTTCTATTTCAAGTATAACATTTTTGCCTTGTTCAATTTTTTCGTATACTTCTTTTGATGGGGTACCATAATAATTGTCACAATATACTGCATATTCTAACATTCCATTGTTATTAATTCTTTCTGTAAACTCTTCATTTGTCATAAAATGATAATTCACACCATTGATTTCGCCTTCTCTAGGTTGACGAGTTGTTGCAGACACTGAATAGTAATATTTGTTACTTTTTAATATTTCTGCAAGAATTGTGCCTTTACCACAACCAGAAGGTGCAGAAACTACTATAAGTAAACCCTTACTCATGATGATCTTCCTCCTCATCATTATCTAATCTAGCCGCCACCGTTTCTGGTTGAATAGCAGAAAGTATTACATGATCACTATCCATAACAATAACTGCTCTTGTTTTCCTTCCATATGTAGCGTCTATTAGTCTTCCCTTTTCTCGTGCATCTTGAACTATTCTTTTTATAGGTGCAGATTCAGGACTAACTATTGTAATAAGTCTTTTTGAGGAAACCATGTTTCCAAAACCTATATTAATCAATTTCATAAATTTACCTTCATTTATTCTATGTTTTGAATTTGTTCCCTAATCTTTTCTAATTCAGATTTCAGATCAATAACTATCTTTGTTACCTCTAAACCTTGTGCTTTTGAACCTATAGTATTTATTTCTCTGTTAATTTCTTGAACTAAAAAATCAAGTTTTCTTCCAATTGGATTACTTTCTTTAAGCAAATCATTAAACTGCTCTAGATGACTATATAACCTAACCGTTTCTTCGTCTACAGCTATTTTTTCCGAAAATATAGCTACTTCTGTCAATATTCTTTGTTCTTCTATAGTTCTTTCTTCAAGTATTTCAGCTATTTTATTGTATAGTCTACTTCTATAATTTTCTGATATCGCTGGCATAAAATCTTCAATTGATTTTACTGATACCTTGATCTTTGCAAGTCTATTTATTAAATCTTCCTTTAATTTTGAACCTTCTCTTTCACGCATATCTATAAATGATTTAAAAGCAAGTACAGCAACTTGTTTTACTGCATTCCAAATTTCCTCCTCATCTTCAACAGTTTTTGTCACATTAAATATATCTGAAAACCTGGATAAAATCGATAAATTTAAATCATCATTTAAATTTAATTCCTCATTTACCTTTCTTAAAGCTGAAATATAACCATGAGCAATTGATTTATTAACTTCTATAAGGGCATCTTTGCCTTCTAAGTTGTTAATAAGGACCGAAACCTCTACCTTTCCCCTAGAAACACTTTCTTGTAGTAAAGTTTTTAATTTTTCATCTAAATATCCATATGCACGTGGTACACGTGATGAAAACTCATTGTATCTGTGATTTACAGAACGTATTTCAACTAAAATATCTCTTCCATCTACAATTTCATGTGCTCTTCCGTAACCCGTCATACTCTTTATCATGAAAAATACCCCTTAAATTAAAAATATTTATTTCTATGCATTAAATTATTATATCATTTAATGCATCATAAATCAAGTATTTTTTTGTTAACAAAAAAACACTGATTTATGATTTATTTTCTCAACTCTTCTATTTCAGATAATGATAAGCCGGTAGCATTTAGTATTATCTCTATATCTAGTCCTAAGCTAATGAGATTTTTTGCTGTTTCTATTTTCCCTTCTTTCATCCCCTCTTCTTTCCCCTTAACTAAACCTTCTTTCAATCCTTCTGCTTTCCCCTCTGCTTTTGCACTATCCAATATCCCCAACTCCTGCCCTAAATAAGCCAAATAATCTTCATATGCTTTTCTTTCTCCTTCTGGCATCATCAAATAATCAAGCTTTTTAGCCGCTAGTTTTATCCCCTTTGATTTAAAATCATCTCTTATAGCTCCATGTTTAAAGAAATACACCCATTCGTCTATATCTTCATTTATTACATCTTGAAACTTTTCGGCATATATCATATAGTATTCTGGAAATACGTTTT
>JAEXNS010000170.1 GCA_023439605.1 Bacillota bacterium
CATCAGAAACAATATAGTTATCAAACCCTACAACTGATATTTCCTCTGGTACTTTTATCCCCTTCATTTTCAAATTATTTATTACCCTAAAGGCTGTTTCATCACAATTACACACAAAAGCTGTAGGTAAATCTTTTGGAAAAATCATTTCTTTTAAAGCCAATCCAAAATCATCCCTATCATCCACAAAAAGCTTATTATCCACCTCTATGTCATTTTCCATAAGTGCTTTCATATATCCTAAAAATCTATCATGAATACTGCTTGTTGCTTTTATATTTCCTACAAAGCCTATTTTTTTATGGCCTTTTTCAATTAAATAGTCTGTTAATATATACATACCATAAAAATTATCAGTAACTACTGAATCTATACTATAATGCTTATCATAAAAATCCAAAAACAAAACCGGAACATCTGTTTTTAATAAAACTTCAAGATAGTCGTGTTTTAATTGGCCCAAAACTATAAGTCCACTAACTTTTTTTTCAGTAAGAATTTTTGGTATTATATATTCTTTTTCAGCCATCATTGAAAGCGTCTCATTTATCGCAAAAAGATTATTTTTAAGCAATTCCTTTGATACTTCATGATATAATCTCCAATAAAAAGTACCTTTATCCCCTATAAATCTATCTGAGATAAGTATTCCTATGTTTCTATTTTCGATTTTTGGTTTAGCTTTATCATTTACGTTATATTTATAACCAATTTTATCAGCTGTTTTTTTAATTAATTCTCTTAATTCTATGCTTACGCCTTCTCTATCATTTAATGCATTTGATACAGTAACTACACTGATATTAAGTTGATTTGCTATATCTATCATTCTTATATCTTTTCTCATAACTTATACGCCCAAACCTTTCATTTCGAAATTAAATCACACAAAACTTTAACCATTATATTATAACATTTATTTTAACTAAAATAAAGAGTTTAATTAAAAAAATATTTTATATTTTTGTTAAATTATCAGTCTTAATTTACAAAACATAAGAATTTTATATAAATATTCACTATAATTAATATCATATAACATATTTTGTTTTTAGATTAAGATATATTTCCAAATAAATTTAATTTTTTTAATAAGATTAAATTTAATTAAACATCATATTTTGTCACCATAAATTCTCAATTAAAATCACCATTCTACCATATGTGTAATATATAGATATTTTACTGCAAGTCAATGATGACCTGCAAGCACAGTCGACTCCGCAGAGTTGAAACCCTAAACTTTACATTTAGAAACTAAATAGCAACCCCTAATTAAACCTTAAAATAAATTAACCGATTTTTTGATTGATTAGATACACGAAATATGGTATAATATTTTATAGTTTCAACTATTTATAAAGGGGAAGATTTTTATGCTTTCAAAAAATAAAATTTTAAAACTTTTGGGGTTAAATTCCGGAATAATTGTTTCAAATATAATCTTGTTTTCTGAAGGTTTGTTAGGCTTTTCTGTTATGAGTGCAAATATACCTATTGCAGCTTTAAGTGTAACCGCATTAGCTATGAGTGGTTTAGCCTTTACTTATGGTAATTATAAAATAATATCCCAGCCCACCATATTGAAAGTTTATGATGAAACTATATTGATAGAAGAAAAAGACTACATAAAAGCTTTGGAGGAACAAAGTTATAAAAAGGTATTTGAAGATCTTATTGACTTAGCAAAAAATCAGATATCCAGAATTAAAAAAAAATCCGAAACACTGGATATGCTTTTGCAACAAAAATTTTCAACCTCTGAAATGAGTTATGTAAAATTCAAACAAGCAATATTAGACTCGGAAAATTTAGTAAACACAAACATTAAAAACTCAATTAACAGAATGGCTATTTTTGATTACTCTGAGTATTTAAACATAAATAAAAATTTAACCAAGAATTTAACCCCTGAAATCATAGAATCAAAAAACAAGCTTTTTAGAGAACATATACTTTATGTAAAAAACTCTCTTGATAAAAATGAAAATATTTTCATCAAATTAGATGATCTTCTTCTTGAAGTATCAAAATTAGATGAGTCTAATGAAAATGATATTAAAAACTTAAATACAATTCAAGAAATAGATAAATTAATTGAGCAAACAAAATTATATAAATAAAAGGAGAATGTTTTATGAAACAAACAAAAACTATACTTATTTTTGTAGTAATTGGTGTTCTAGTCTTTGGTGGAGTCTTTTTAGGTTTGAATTTAACCCGAAACATAGGTAAAAGTAATAACCAAATTGGTACAGAAAATGCTGAAAAAAAACTTGAACAATTAAAAAATAAAATTAACGTTACAAATGTAGAAAGTCGTAAAGTACCAGTAGAATTAGAAGAAAATTTAAAAGAAGAAATGCCTGATATATCCACATTCCCTTTAAGTGTTGAAAATACTACAGATTTATTTATAGAAATTTTCTCCTCAACTGAAAAAGCAACAAAAGACACTGAAACTGATAATTGGCTTGGAAAAGTCGCTGAGGAATTTAACAATTCAAACATAACTATAAACGGAGAACCAGCTTCTGTTTCTATACGCCCTATCGCTTCTGGGGTAGCTGCTGATTATATTGCATCTGGAAAATATGTTCCTGATTTATTTTCTCCTTCAAATGAATTTTGGGGTAAAATGATAGAGTCTAGTGGAGTAAAGGCAACTTTAGAAGAAAAGGTTTTAATACCAAATGTAGCTGGCATACTTTTAAGCAAGAAAAAACATGATGAATTATTAAACAAGTATGGTACTATAAATATGAAAACCATAACTGAAGCCACATCAAATAGTGAGATTTCTATGGGCTATACAAATCCTTTTGCTAGTTCAACTGGATTGAATTTCTTGGTTTCAACTTTATGTACTTTTGACGCAAAAAATCCTTTAAGCAATGATGCCATAGCTGGTTTTGAAGCTTTTCAATCAAATGTTCCTTTTGTAGCATATACCACTTTACAAATGAGAGAATCAGCAAAAACAGGTGTGCTTGATGGTTTTATTATGGAATACCAAACTTATATAAACAATGTTGATTTAAGATCTTCTTATATATTTACACCTTTTGGTACTCGTCATGATAGCCCTGTTTATTCCTTTAACTTAAGTGATGATAAAAAAGAACTCGCTAAAGCATTTATAGAATTTTGCAAGCAAAAAAAATATCAGGATTTAGGTGAAGAATACGGATTTAAATACCCAGAAAATTACGTTTCCGAATTACCTGAATTAGATGGAGACACATTGGTTCAAGCACAGAAATTATGGAAAGAGAAAAAGGACAATGGCAAACCTATAGTTGCAGTGTTTGTAGCGGATATATCCGGAAGTATGTCAGGCGAACCTATTAACGAGCTAAAGCGTTCTTTATTAAATGGCTCAAAATATATAAATTCCAACAATTACGTTGGTTTAGTGACATATTCAACTGATGTTTATGTAAATTTGCCTATTTCAAAGTTTGATATAAATAACCGTTCTTTATTTGCAGGTGCTGTTACTGATTTAAACACAGAAGGAAGTACTGCAACTTTTGACGCTGTGGTAGTTGCAACAGATATGCTTAAAAAATTTATGAAAGATAATCCTGATACAAAACCTATGTTGTTTGTTTTAAGTGATGGCGAAACAAATATAGGTTCTACCTTAAATGATACAAAAGATATATTTGAAACTTTTGGTATACCAATATATACAATTGGTTATAATGCAGATATAGCTGCTCTTAAACAAATATCCGAAATAAATGAAGCGGCAAATATAAACGCCACATCTGATGATGTAGTTTATCAACTTAAAAATCTGTTCAATGCCCAAATGTAATTATCTTAAAAGGAGATTTGTGTAAATTATGAATTTCAAACTCGAAACAGCAAATATATCAGATTTAAAAATTGAAGTTGCTGAAGATATAAATAAAAATTCAACTGTGCAGAAAATTTCAAGCCATCCTTTAACTGCTGAAAACATCAAAAATTTTAATATAAATTCTTTGGAAGAACGCCAAATGATTTTAAAGTTTGTTGAGAACTTCGGCATGGATACCATGTTTAAATCTGCCAATAAATCTGCATCTGCACAATCTCAAATACTGGGTGTTAATCAAATATGGGGCGAAAGTAGTAGTATTGTAAACAATCTAAATAGTTTAGAGTTTGAAATGAAAAAATTAGATCCATCATCTATAGATTTTAATCCAAAGGGATTATTCAAAAAAATGTTTAATCCTATAAAAAATTATTTTGAACTTTATACTAAAGCAGATGCATCTATAAACAGTATAATTGTATCCCTTGAAAAAGGTCGTTCTATTCTCAAAAATGACAATACTACTTTAGAATTAGAAGAAGTATCCCTTAGAGAATTGACCTTAAATTTAGCAAATGAAATCAAAACTGTTGAATTTATTATAAAAGAATTAGAAGATGTTTTATCTAATTATATTTCATTAAATATTAGTGACGATAAAATTAAATTTGTTAAAGAAGAAGTTTATGAACCTTTAACACAAAGATTATTTGATTTAAACCAGCTTATGGTAGTAAATCAACAAGGAATTTTAACTATATCTGTTTTGAGAAGAAATAATAAAGAACTGATACGAGGTATAGACCGTGCTAGAACAATAACCTTAGCAGCTTTAAAAACAGCTGTTACAGTTGCCCAATCTTTATATAATCAAAAATTAGTTTTAAAAAAAGTTGAAACTTTAAACAAAATGTCCACCAATATTATTCAGGGAACGTCTGCAATGATGAATAATCAAAGCGGTGAAATTTTCAATAAAACAATGAACAGCAGTGTATCTATTGATAGTTTACGAACTGCTTTTGAAGAAACTTTTCAAACAATAGAAACTATAAATTTATATAAAAATCAAGCTATTGAAAATATAAAAGATACAACAGAACAATTTCGACTGCTTGCAAATGAAAATGAAGAAAAAATAAAAAACTTGGAAAACAATAATCCTTGAAAATTTATACCAATAGTAAACTCGACCTTTTTATAGATGACAACAACTATTGATTTTAATAATTTATTATTAAGAAAGGATGTTACTATGAAATATTTTATTGTTGATGCTTTTACAGATGAGCTTTTTAAAGGAAATCAGGCAGGTGTTTGTATTCTTGATAAATGGATTGATGATAAAATTATGCAGAATATTGCTACTGAAAACAATCTTGCTGAAACTGCTTTTGTTGTAAAAAATAAGGATTATTATGATTTACGTTGGTTCACACCAAAAGTAGAAATTGACTTATGTGGACATGCAACACTTGCAAGTGCATATATTATTTCTGAGTTTATTGATAATTCAGCAATTAAGATTAACTTTAAAACTTTAAGTGGAATATTATCAGTAGAGAAAAAGGGGAATTTATTTGAAATGAATTTTCCAGCAAGAAACCCATTACCAATTACAAGTACACTAACTATGGAACAAGCAATTGGAATCCCCATTAAAGAAGCATATTTATCAAGAGATGTAATCTTAATAGTAGATAACGAACAGCAAGTAATAGATTTAAAACCTGATTTTGATTTAATTTCTAAGTTACCTGATTGTTTTGCTTTGATAGTAACAGCTAAAGGAACCGAAGCAGACTTTGTTTCAAGATTTTTTGCACCAAATGCAGGTGTTTTAGAGGATCCAGTTACTGGTTCTGCTCATTCAGAATTAATTCCTTTATGGGCAAAAAAATTAAACAAAAATAAACTTATAGCGAAACAGTTATCCAAAAGAGGTGGAACTCTTTTCTGTGAAAACTTGAATGAAAGAGTTATCATTGCAGGAAAAGCAACTTTATACTTACAAGGTGATATTAAAATATAATTATACTGTAAATCAAAAGGATGCAATATCTAACATTTTAATGTTGATTTTGCATCCTTTTTATTTATCAAAATATTAATCAGGTGACCGAACAATGTAGTCAACTTAAGCAAATTGCCTCGCTCTGCCTCAAACTCCGCTTCTTTTTCTATCGCAAAAAGAAGCAAAAAAGCTCTTAAAGCATAAGGATTTCACTTTCTGCAGAAAGTGACCAAGGGCGTTGCCTTTGGAAACCTACGATTTTTTGAAAAAAATCGAGTAAAACTTTTGATTTTTCAATGTTTTTAAATATTTCCAAAAAATAACACATCCATTTTTCACAATAGATGTGTTATTTTTTATTCATTTTCTATATTTCTAAGCTTATATTTGCACCTATAACACCTATAGATGTATTTAACGTTAAAGAAATAGTTTTATAAAAACTCAGTATAAAAAACATTTCTTCACCCACTACAACAGATGGCGAAGTTATATCAAGATTTACTTTCTGTTCACTAAACAGCATAGTTGTATTTCCAGCAATCATATTTAGTAATTCTGATAAAGCACTTCTGCACATATCATCTATTTCTTCTATTTCCATTCCCATCATCATTATTGAAGCCAAATTTTTTGCAGTTTCTAAAGAACAACAATAAGAAACATTTCCTTTTATATCACCAACAATTCCAATAAAAGCAGTTAGGTCCTCTTTGATTACCAACTCGTTTTTTTCCAAGACATTTTCATGATTTATATCCGAAACACCTATTTGTTCTAAAACGTTGACTACAGCAGTAAAAAAAGGACTTGTTAAATTTTCTTTCATATAACTTCACCTCCTGTAAATCCAATGTTTACATTCATATTTCCAAATGAAGTTTCACAAACCACATTTACTGATTCTAGTTTTGCATTTGCTACCTTTATATTTTTACCTGCAAATACAATTGGCGGTGCCAATCTCAATCCTAATTTAAAATTATTATTTATATAAGTATTTGCATCACCTGCTATAGTGTTATTCATCTCTGAAATACATGATAAAGCAAGCCTCTCTTTTATATTGTCTACATTTTGAGATAAGATATTTTTAACAATTTCAAGTGCCAATGATTCAGAAATATCTATTATAAATCTTCCCTTTGTTGAATTATTTCCTGCAAATGTTATTGTAGAGGATACACACAAAGAATTAAAATCCTCCTCTATTGTAAAAGGTGCACTTTTTTTGATTATATCTATATCCGCCATTTCCTTTAATATACTTTCTGTGCTATTTACAAACACATCCATTAATTTTTTATACATAACTCAACCCACCTTATCTATTTCTAAAATTGCATTTAAAATTTTTTGTGCATTAAATGGTTTTTTTAAAAATAAATCAACACCTGCACCCATTGATTTACAACAAATTTCATCATCACCCATAGCTGTAAGCATAATTATTTTTACTTCTTTGTTTTTCTCTCTTATAATTTTTGTAGCTTCTATTCCATCCATTACAGGCATAGTAATGTCCATGAAAATTATATCTGGACCACATGACTCAAACAATTCAATGCCCTCTTTACCATTTTTAGCTTCACCGCATACTTTATAACCTTGATTTTCTAAAGTTTTCTTTAACATTGTATGTATCATCAAAGAATCATCTACTATCAATATTTTTTTCATAACCATCACTCCTAAATTATTTTTTCCATTATTAATTTATATCGAATTAAAATCTAATTTTTCAATAATAAACTAAAAAAAACTGCACATATATCTAAATAGATATTATGCACAGTTTTTTGTTTATATTTGGGGAAAAATGATATATCCGAAGGTCCAGGGCGATCGGAAAGCCCGGTCGACTCCGCAGAGTCGAAACCCCAACTAATCATTTTGGCATTATATTACCCTTATTTTTATAATCTTTTTTCAGTAGTTTCAACAAATGAGTCTACTAAAAAAGCGTTATCCGGTGCTATTCTATTATTATTTATATTCAACATCCAGTCTGTAACATCAGACGCCATTATTTTAACACTATCACCAATTTCTAAACGTTTTGTATAAAATGGTTTTTGTATTAGCTTTGCTGAAATACTTTCACCATCTACATTATCTACTTCAACCCATAGATATTCTGTTTCCGGCTTATCATCTTCAATAGTCAAGCTTACTTTTACTATCCCCTTTACACCGTCCATAACTATTGCTTTTAAAAAGTAACTCATTCTTTCCTGTGCTAGTATTGACATTCTTTCGGTTTCTTTATTAGAAACAGAAATTAAAACATCATCTAGATTTAAGTTATTTATTTCATGTAAAGGAATAAGGTTCATATCTTTAAAGTGCTCTGGTGTAGGATATATAAATAAAACTCCATTAAATAAATTATGTCCTGTTTTACGGCTATTTGCACCACCAGCTATATTTTCATCATATTTTTTAACTGCATCCTCCCAGTTTAACCATGTAGCAACTATGCCCGCACCGGAAGTTAAATTTGCAACTAAAATAGGATTCGTTTCATTTTCAAAACTATTTTCATTTAGCATTTTATTGGCAATAATGCTTAACATCATTGCATGTGTATTATGATTTTCTATGTTAGAATTTAGTATTTCCAACTCTATAAAACCACATCTATTTAAACCATGAGTATGTAACCATATTTCTTCATTTTTCCCTTTTACAGTATTTACAGAAAACAAATAACTTGGACCTGGTGATATTTCAGAATTTGCAGTCATTTTTGACCACTCTGCAGACATAATTTTTTCAGTATTATAGTCAACCAAAGCAACATGATTTGGTAAAATGCAATTCATTAATTTCACTTGAAACAAATATGATTCAAATGGATCTTCATAAGTAAATGCTGTTGTTACTCCTACTTCAGCACTTCTTAAAATTTTCAAATCATCTGGTTTAACAGGATGACAAAAAGCAAAATTTGGCGGAATATTTATTTTTTCAACAAAAACATCCACAACATATTCTTTTCCATTATAACTTAAAGTAAGCATGGGACATTGGTTTTTATCATCAAATGATTTTTTAACTAACTTTATTTCACTAGAAGCCTCTATACGTTCATATATTTGCTCTGGATTTTTAACATCCTCATTGTTTACAGGAATAGCCATCATATAAGATGTAGTTTTTGGCACAGCACCTAATTTCAAAATAAACCCTCCAAAATTAATATTTTTTGTTATTTATCAAAGAAAAAAACATCTATAATACACATATAAAATATCTTTATGTTAATTTCATTTAGTAAATATGTAGAACAATATTTTATATTATATCATAATAATTAAAATATTTCTATATAATTATTTAAAAATTATAAAATTATCAAAAAAAGTTGCAAGACAACGTAAAATAGTGTATAATAAAGGTAACAAATTTGAAAGGATGAAAACTTTGAACTTTATTATTGAAACAC